>JAWVEC010000053.1:0-13432 GCA_033856975.1 Gaiellales bacterium | reverse complement strand
TGTCGGCCACCAGCGCGGTGTGCACGATGTCCCCGAAATCGACGATCCCCGCCACCCGGTCGTGGTCGTCCAGCAGCACGTTGTCGAGTGCCATGTCACCGTGAACCACCTGTGCGCGAAGCTGCGGCCAGACCGGCGAGAGCCGCTCCTGGTAGCGGTCGAGCGCGCGCTCCACAAGCTCTCTTCGGGCGCCGTCCGCGATGCTCGGCAGGTGCTCGCGAAGCCGGAGCGCGTGCTTGGTGTCCCACAGCAGCTCGCGCCCGGCGGCCGGGTGGAAGTAGCCGCGCAGAGCCCGTCCCAGCTGGGCCAGGGTCGCGCCGTACGCTTTGATGGCGCCGTCATCCAGGCTCTCGCCGTTGGAGACCTTGTGGCCGCGCCGGCGCTCGAACATGCGCACGAAGTGCTGCCCGTCCGGCCCCTCCGTGGTCGGCCGATATGCCGCCGCACCCTGGCTCGGATCGGCACGATGGGCCGGCCGTGGGCGGGCGATCGGCAGCCCGGAGTCGGCGACGCCGATGTGCAGCAGCGCCTCTGTCTCCAGGTCGAGCACCGCGGGCGACTCGCCCAGGTTGGAGATCTTGACCACGGCACCGGCCTCGCCGTCGTCGATCAGGAACGTCTGATCTCGCTCGCTGCCCAGATCGACGGCGGCGCCGGAAAGGCCGAACAGCCGCTCGGCGATGCCGGCCACCTGGGACGCGGCAAACCGGGGCGGCGCCTCCTCGAGGACGTTGACGGACGCGCCGCTGATCGCTTCTGACATCGTCGGCAGACTACCGGTACCCGGCGTCACGTGAGCAGCTCACGCAGCCGCTCCTGCGGCCCGCGAAATGCGGTCGATGAGCCGTCGACCGCCATCCCGCCGCCATCGACCACCACGGTCGCCGCCGACATGTAGCTGGCCTTCGGTCCTGCCAGGAACACGATCACCTCCGCGATCTCCACCGGCTCGGCCGGCCGTCGCAGCGGCGTGTCCCGGGCACACAGCCAATAGGCGTCCTCGAGCGAGCCGCCCCACTTCTCGGCCACCTCCTCCATGGCCTCGTCGCCCATCGGAGTCCGCACCCAGCCCGGGCACACGCAGTTCGCGCGCACACCCTGCGGGCCGTACTCGTTGGCCAGGCTGCGGGTGAGCATGATCACGCCCGCCTTGGAGACGTCGTACGACGCCCAGCCCGGCCCGGCCTGGCAGCCGTTGGTCGAGCTGACGTTGACGATCGATCCGCGCGACGCGACGAGATGCGGGATCGCCGCGCGGGCGAGCAGAAACGGCCCGGTGAGGTTGATCCGCAGCGTCGAATCCCATCCCTCCGGCGTATCGTCGCCGACCGGCGCGCTGGCGCCGACGCCGTGGTTGCAGATCAGGGTGTCGAGGCGGCCGAAGGCCTCGAGTGCGGCCGCGATGGCGCTTTCCGCGCCATCGGGAGACCCGACGTCGGCCGAGATCGGTATCGCACGGCCGCCGGCGGCCGCGATCTCATCCACAACCTGGTTCAGCGGCTCCGGCCGGCGGCCCACCAGCGCAACGCCGTAGCCCGCCTCCGCCAAAAGGAGGGCGGTCGCCCGCCCGATTCCCGTACCCGCTCCAGACACAAGTGCTGATCGCGATTCCTGCATCAACGGACCCCTCCCGGCTTTGGCGACGATTGGTATCGATATACGGTACGATTGTACGTTATGCCTGATGTCCTCGTACTGGGAGCCGGACTTGCCGGACTGGCGGCGGCCAGGGACCTGGTCAGAGCCGGCGCGGACGTGCTCGTGCTCGAGGCGCGCGACCGTGTCGGCGGCAGGGTCGAGCACGAGCTGCTCCCGGACGGGCGGGCGTTGCAGCTGGGGGGAGAGGTGGTCGGCACCAGCCACCGCGGGTACCTTGACCTGGCCGCCGAGCTGGGGCTCGAGGTCGTCCCGAGCTATACGGATGAGCCGGGAGAGCAGGCGTATGACCTGCTGGACGGCGTGGTGATCGGGGACGGCTGGCTGGACGCCGATGATCTGCGCAGCATCGAGCGGTTTCGCTCCACGCTGCAGACGATCGCCGCTGAGATCGACCCGCTGGATCCCTGGTCACACCGCGACGCGGCGTTCCTCGACTCAGTCAGCCTCGGCGACCTGTTGCGCGAGCATCGCACCACGCCGCGCGCGTACCGGCGGATCGACATGCGGATCTACGGCGGAGCGCACTGGGGCGTCGAACGCCACTCCGTGCTTGCGCACGCGCGCATGACAGCCGTGGCGGATGGTGCTCCGCCAGATGACTTCGACGCCTGGGAGAGCCTCAGGCTGGCAGAGGGGAGCGGCGCGCTGCCGCTGCGGCTCGCCGCCGAGATCGGGGAGCGCATCCGGCTGGGTGCGGTCGTCAGCCGCATCTCGGTGGGAAGCCCATGCCGGGTCGAGCTTGCCAGCGGCGAGCGACTGGAGGCGGAGGCTGTGATCTGCGCCATCCCGGTCGGTCCGCTGCGGCAGATCACGATCGACGGGCTGAGCCACGAGCGGCTGGCGTCGCTGCATCGCCAGCGCCAAGCGCTCGCGGCGAAGATCGCACTCGCCTATGACCGGTCGTTCTGGCGCGAGACGGCCTGCAACGGCCTGATCGAGGGGGAGCGCGATCTGGGCACCGTCTGGGTGCAGGGCGAGGGGGCGCTCAGCATCCTCATACCTCCCGAGCGCTACGCGCTTCACGCCGCCGCGCCCGAGTCGGTCCGCGACGAGATCGTTCTGCAGGCGTTGCACCGGGTGTTCGGGGCGGCCGCGAACACGCCCCAGGCCATCCGCTGGCGGTTCTGGGGAAGCGATCCCTACACCCTGGGCTACGTCTCCCACTGGGCGCCGGGAGACCTGACCGCGGTCGGGCCCCTTCACGGCACGCACGAGCCACCGTTCTTTGTCGCCGGGTCAGACCATTGGGTGACCGGGTACATGGAGGGTGCCGTTCGCACCGGCCGCGGCGCCGCGCGAGCGGCGCTGTCGGGGCGGCCGGCGGCGGCGGTGTCCGATGGTAAGGTCTCGGCATGACTGACCCATATCGAGGTACGGAAACAGGCCAGCGGGGACGCCGCGCCGGGCGCAGCAAGCTCCATGTCCTGCACGGTGCGCGGCGCGTGATCGCACAGCGGGGCGCCGATGCGACCCGGTTTCGTGACGTCGCCGCCGAGACCGGTTCGGCCGTGAGCACGCTGCAGTACAGCTTCGGCAGCCGCGAAGATCTCATCATCGCCGCGCTCGAGGATGCTGCCAAGGCCGACTTCGACCGCGCGCGGCGAGCGGCGGAGGCCGCCGTGGGCGCGGTCGCGCAGCTCCGTGCGCTGGTGCTCCAGAGCGTCCTCACAGACAGCGACGAGGAAGCCCGGGAAGCGTGGCTGATCTGGGTTGAGTACTGGCGCGCGGCCGCGCGAGACGGCGAACTTCGGTCCGGTTCGGCGGCCATCTACGGCGGGTGGCGGGCGCTGGTCGGCGGCATTCTCAAGGACGGCCGCGTGGCCGGTGACTTCCGCGGTGATCTCGACCCGGATCTGGCCGCCACCCAGGTCCTGGCTCTACTGGATGGCGTCGGCGTTCCGGTCGTGCTGGAGCATCCCGGCATGACCAGCGCACACGCCGCCGCCGCCGTCCTGGACGCGCTGGCAGGAATCCTCGGCTGCCCCGCCCTGCGCAGCGAGCCCGCCTGATGTCGGACACGCCGATCGCCCGGCGCCGCGATCCACACGCCGAGGACGCGGGCCTGTGGGATCCTCCGGCGACGCTGCCCGGGCGCGACTACTGCTCGGCCGAGGTGTTCGAGATCGAGCGCGAGCGGCTGTTTCAGGGATCGTGGTTCTGCGTGGGACGGGCCGACGAGGTGCCGGACGCCGGCTCCTTCGTGGCGGTCGACGTGGCCGGCGAGAGCGTCCTGATCGTGCGCGGAGCCGACGGCACCCTCCGCGGCTTCCTCAACGTGTGCCGCCACCGAGGCTCCCAGCTGTGTCAGGGATCGGGTTCGGTGAGTGCGATCCGCTGCCCCTACCACGCCTGGTCGTACGGGCTCGACGGCCGTCTCCTGGCCACGCCCAACGTCCGCCGCGAAGAGCGGCTGCCGCGCGAGCAGCTCGGCCTGCACGAGGTGCGGCTGGACGTGTGGGAGGGGTTCGTCTGGGTCTCGGTCGCCGGGGACAGCGGTGAGCTGACAGACCACCTCACCGCATGGGCGAGCGACGAGCCGTCTCAGTGGCAGCGATACGGCGTCGGCGGCCTGGTCGTCGGGTCGCGGCGCGAGTACCGGGTGGCCGCGAACTGGAAGATCCTGATCGAGAACTACAACGAGTGCCTGCACTGCCCGACCGTGCACCCCCAGCTCGTCCAGCTGGTGCCGATCTACAAGCGCGGCGAGGTCGAGGAGGAGCCGGGCCAGACCGGGAGCGGCAACCAGCTTCGCGAGGGCTTCACCTCCTTCACCCCTCAGGGCCGTTCCCGTCTGCCCCATCTTCCCGGCCTGAAGCCGGTCGATCTGGGCATGTTCTACGGTCTCACGCTGCTTCCCAACCTGATCATCAACTACCACTCCGACACCGTCTCGACGTTCCTGCTGCAGCCGACAGGGCCCGCCGAGACGCTCGTCACCTGCCACTACATGTTCGCGCCCGGGACGGTCGCCGAACCGGATTTCGACCCGTCCGAGGTGGTGGACTTCCGCCACCAGCTCGCGCTGCAGGACTGGGCCGTGTGCGAGAACGCGCAACGCGGTTCGGGATCGCGCGGCTTCGCACAGGGCGGCGTGCTCCCCTACGCCGACCGTTACCTCCACACCTTCCACAAGGAGTACAAAGAGATGCTCAACCGTCAGCCGTCGGCACGATCGGAACAGCAGTGAAGCGGTTCGAGGGCAAGCGCGCGCTGATCACCGGCGGCGGAACCGGGATCGGTGCGGCCGCCGCCACCCGCATGATCGAGGAGGGGGCGGTGGTGACCGTGATGGGCCGCCGCCAGGCCCCGTTGGAGTCGATCTCCCCCCACTTCGTCGTCGGTGACGTCAGCAACATCGACGACTGCCGGCGAGCGGTCGAGGCGGCCGGTCCGCTGGACATCCTCGTCCACAACGCCGGGGTTGCCGGCACCGGTTGGGACCATGTGATCGCGGTCAACCTGACGGCGGCTCATCATCTCAGCCAGTTCGCCGAGCGCGACCTGATCGAGCGACGGGGCGCCATCGTCACCATCGGCTCGACCGCGGCCGTCGTCTCCGGCGCGGTCGACGCCGATTACAACGCCGCAAAGGCGGGACTGGTCATGCTCACGCGCTCGCTGGCCGTCAGGCTGGGGCCGCACGGCGTCCGCGCAAACGCGGTCTGCCCGGGTTGGGTGCGCACTCCGATGGGCGAGGAGGACATGCGCAAGCTCAACGAGGACGTCGACGAGGCATACCGCAAGGTCACGCGCTTTGCACCGCTGCGGCGGGCGGGCGAAGCCGAGGAGGTCGCCTCCGCCGTCTGCTACCTCGCCTCTGACGATGCCTCGTATGTGAGCGGGGCGATCCTGATGGTCGATGGCGGGTCGACGGCCGTCGACGTGCTCGTCGTCGACTACGACGAGGAGTAGGCGCTATGCGAGCGATGCGACTTGTCCGCCCCGGGGATCGGCCCGCCTTCGAGCCGGTCGATGTAGCCGAGCCGGTTGCAGGCGATGGGGACGTGGTGGTGCGAATCGTCACGGCGGCACTGAACCGGCGCGACTGGTGGATCTGGCGAGAAGCCCCAGAGGGCGCACCGGTGACGCTCGGCTCCGACGCAGCTGGAGTGGTCGCCGGGGTGGGCGCCGGGGTCGAGACGGTCTCGGTGGGGGACGAGGTCGTGATCAACCCGACGCTCGGCTGGAACGCGGGCGAGCACGTCCCGACCGAGACCTTCGAGATCCTCGGCTCGCCCCGCGACGGCACCTTCGCCGACCAGGTCGTTGTGCCGGCGGCGAACGTCGCCCCCCGACCGGCCGGCCTCTCGTGGGAGGAGTCGGCTGCACTGAACCTGGCCGGGCTCACCGCCTGGCGGGCCGTGATCACGTGTGCCCGCGCTGCCGAAGGCAGCCGGGTGCTGGTCACCGGAGCCGGCAGCGGGGTGGCGACCTTCGCCGTCCAGATCGCGGCCGCGGCCGGAGCCGAGGTGTGGGTGACCACCTCGTCGGACGCAAAGCTGCAGCGTTTGCGCGAGCTCGGCGCCCGTGGCGGTGTGCTCTACTCGCAACCGGATTGGGGATCGAGCCTGCGAGAGGCGGCCGGCGGGGGCTTCGACGCCGTGGTCGACAGCTGGGGTGCCGATGGCTGGCCGGACGCGCTGGTGGCGTTGCGGTGGGGCGGCGTGCTGGTCAGCTTCGGCGACACCGGCGGCGAGAACTCCACCATCCCCGTCTCGGAGGTGTACTGGGCGTGGCGCTCGATCGTGGGAACGACCATGGGCAGCCCAGAGGAGTACCGGGCGCTGCTCGGACACGTCTCCATGCACGCCTGGCGGCCGGTGATCGACAGCGTCCACGCGCTCGAGGACATCGACGCCGCCGCGCGGCGCCTGCTCGATCGCGACCGGTTCGGCAAGATCGTCCTGCGCGTCAGCGACCCAAGTTAGCAACGCGCGCGCGAAAACCGATCCTCGCCAATGAGGGGGGACGGTGCTTCGCACGGCTCGACCAAGCGACGCCGCGAGGCGACGGTTTGCGGCCGCGCGGCCGGCACGCTGTGAACGCGCGCACTTGACGAGCGTCCGCGATGTCCTATTGGCCAGGGGCAGAACAGTTGCTGAACGGGGCTTTTGGGCTGCCCCCGAGGAGGCGCGATGTATGTCATCACCTTCGTCTGGACCGACGAGGAGACCGAAGCGATGGCCAGGTGGCTCGAGACCGTTGACGTCAACGGGCCGGGCGACCCGCTGATCGACCTCAAGCAGCGGATCTACAAGCTTACCGGCCGCGACTTCCTGCTCGACGGCGACGGCCGCTACGTGGTCTAGCTGGATTTCCCGCACTGCGCAGCCTGGCGCGCTCCAATCCGCCATGTTGATCGCGCTGGGCCCGGGTTGTAGGCTCAGACGGTTTGTTTTGATCATGGACGGGTTTGGTTTCCACTTCCGGTACTGCATCAGCGGGAGCCCGCCGGCGACGCGCGGCTTTGCGCAGGGCCGCGAGCAGGGGCTGGTACCCGGGGACATGGTCAGCCTCGTCGCCGGCGTTCCCGCTCTGGCAGCAACCGGCGACGTCTCGTTTCTGGGCGCCGTCAGCGAGCGGGTGGCGGACCCTGAACCACGGGTCGACGTGGTCGTCACCCACGACGCTGTCTACGGGGTGGCCGATCGGCATGCGAGATCCGTCGGTGCGAGCCTCGACCTCGCGGGCGGATCGGGCCTGCAGACGGTGAGCGAGCCCGTCAACAACGACTTCGAGGTCGTCGCAGACAGCACGGCCGACCAGGAGACGCTGCTTCGGATCGCCTTCGGCAGGCACTATGACAGCATCGTGCGTGCCGAGGCGGGCCAGGCGATCCAACCCCCGACGGCCTTGACGCCGGCGCGCGAGCGGCAACTGGTGCTGGCTTCGGTCGCGGGCGAGCCGCGCGCCCGCGAGCAGTTGGTCGAGGCGTTCCTACCCGCGATCGCCGGCGTCGCCCGGCTGTATCGCAACGTCCCGATGGTCGACCGAACGGAGCTGCTCCAGGAGGGAGTGGTCGGGCTGCTGCGCGCGGCCAGACGGTTCGATCCGTCGCTCGGCACCCCGTTTTGGGCATACGCCGGCTGGTCGGTCAGGCAGGCGATGCAGCAGCTCGTGTCGGAGCTGACTCGGCCGGCGGTGCTCTCGGATCGCGCACAGCGCGCCCTCGCCCAGGTCCGCGAGACCCGTCGCGGGTACCTCCAGGACCACGGCCGTGAGCCGACGACGAGCGAGCTGGCCGCGCTTGTCGCGCTGTCACGCGAGCAGGTCGAGAGCCTGCTCGCCGTCGAGCGCGCACCCCAGCCGCTGCAGATCTCGGCCTCAGACAGCAATGGGCAGCAGAGTGCCGGGGATATGCTCGCCGATCCAACCGCGGAGCAGGAGTACGAGCGGATCATCTCGCGGCTCGAGATCGAGCGGATCCGCGACCTTACGCGGACTCTGACGGCTCGGGAGCGGGAGATCCTGAATCAGCACTACGGGCTCGAGGGCCCGGCAAAGACGCTGCGGGAGATCGGCGAGGAACTTGGCATCAGCGCAGAGCGTGTGCGCCAGATCGAAGAGCGATCGCTGGAGAAGCTTCGCGATGCCGTTCTCGGCACGGAGAGCTGAGCCCGACCCGCTCCCCTAACCTCAGTCACTTGACAGCACTTTGCGGCGGCCTATGGTATTGGAGGTGGATCGGATGGACACCCAGCTTGGAACGCGCTCCCACCCGGGGCTGCGCCACGAAGCGATCGTGGCCGACGCTGACGAGACGTTCGTCGGTCACGTCGCTCCCTTCCTTCGCGCGGGCCTCGAGGAGGGCGCGACGCTCACGGTGCTCAACCGCCGTCACTGGGCGTTGCTCCGCGAGGAGCTCGGTGCCGACGCCGAGCAGGTGGCCTACACCGACTGCGAGGATTTCTACACCCGCCCGATCGACGCGCTGGCGTCGTACGATGCAACGCTTCGGCGCTTGACGGCGGCGGGCGCGACCTCTGTTCGCGTTGCGGCCGAGATCCCGTTGGGCCCGACTCGCTCGAGCTGGGAAGAGTGGATGTCGTACGAGGCGATCGTGAACCACGCGCTCGCCAGCCGGCCGGCGCACATCCTGTGCGTCTATGACACGCAGATCACACCGGACTCGGTGATCGACGCTGTGTGGCGGACGCATCCGCACGTCGTGACGGACGGCGCCGCCGGCCCGCACTATCACGACTCCGACGACGCGATAACCGCGTTCACCCGCTCGCCGTCGCGCGAGCTCCCGCTCCGCCCGCTTCCGCTGACCCAAGATGTGATAGCGCTTCGCGAAGCGCTCTCGGCCGAGTTGGCCGGCGCGGAGGCGCCGAAGCAGAAGGTGGTGAACATGCTCATCGCCGCGAGCCAGGTGTTCGACAACGCGCTCCGGCACGGTGGTGGGGTGACCGCCCTTCGCGCGGGTCTCGTGGATGGCTGGTTCGTGTGTGAGATCGAAGACCACGGGCCGGGCCTGGACGACCCGCTGGCCGGCTACGTGCCGCCGGCACCCGGCCAGCCGGGGCGTCAGGGGCTCTGGATCGCTCGTCAGCTCGCGACACGTCTTGAGCTGATCCCAGGCCGACCGGGGCTAACCGTCCGGCTGTGGCTTTAGCCGCCCACCGCCGGCTGATCCTTGGCAAGCGGCGCCCGCTGCTCTTGTTCGAGCAGAAGTGCCCCCATCGCGTGTGCCCGGCGGGCGGCGCCGAGATCGCCTCCCGCAACCTCCACCATCGCACCGGTCATGAGCAGCTGCCACTGCCGGGCAAGCGAGTCGGGATCTCGGGCGCCCGCCGCGTCCGTCAGCGATCGCAAGAACGCCAGCACGTTCTGCCGCTTGGCGATGCAGGCCGCCCGGATCGGGCGCTCACGCGACTCGAGCAGCACGTTGTTGAGCAGGCAGCCCTCGTAGTCGGGCTGATGGAACCAGCCGTCGAACAGGTCGAAGATCGCGAGCAGCTGTTCGCGCGGCGTGTCGCCGCGCCGCTTTGCCTCGGCGATCAACCAGCGGTTCGACCACAGCTCCTCCCGCAGGTCGAGCACCGCGAGCACCAGCTCTTCCTTAGAGCGGAAGTGACGGTAGAGCGTCATCTTTGCGACTCCCGCCTCGGCCACGATGCGGTCTATTCCGGTTGCCTGCACGCCCTGACGGCAAAAGAGGTTGTACGCGGTGCTGAGCACGCGGCTGCGGGCGTCCGCGTTCGCTCGTCCCAGTGCATCAGGTTTTGGACTGGACACCGCCGGCCGGGTCACTGAGCCTCACTACCCTTGATGAAAGATTGGAAACATCTGGAATGTTTGGCTAGCATACGCGATACAGACCTGTCTCCCTCAATTCTTCTGCGTGATCATCCCCTCCCAGCGAGCCACACCCACAGTCCGCGTCGGCCAACGTGGTCCGGATCAAGATGAGCCAAGCGTTGCAGGATGACGTTGGCGGCGGCCCGTTGAACGCCGCCGAAAGGACGTTCGAGCAGCTGCTCGAGTTCGCGCCGGACGCGATGGTCGGCGTCGACAGCTCGGGCGGGATAGTGGTCGTGAACCGGCAGACCGAGTTGATGTTCGGGTACCTGCGGCATGAGCTGATCGGGCAACCGGTCGAATGCCTGGTGCCGGAACGCTTTCGCCGCTGGCACCGTCGCCACCGGGCGGCGTACACGCGCGACCCGCGTTCTCGGCCGATGGGCGCCGAGCTGTCGCTGTTTGGGTTGCGAAAGGACGGCACCGAGTTCGCCACCGAGATCAGCCTCTCGAGCATCCTCACCGAGGCCGGGACGCTGGCGATGGCCGCCATCCGCGACATCACCGCGCGGCTGCGTGCCGAAGCCCGTGCGGAGGAGGAGCTTCATCGGCGAGCGATCGTTGCGGCCATCTTGGAAGCCGAGTCGGCAGAGCGCGCGCGCATCGCAACCGCGCTGCACGATGACACGGTGCAGGTGATGATCGCCTCGCAGGTCATGCTCGGCCGAGTCGCCAAGGCCGTGCAGCGGTACGGCGACGCCGATGTGCAGGCGCTGATCGACGGCGCGCGGGCGGTGCTCGAGGAGGCGACCGAACGCACCCGCCGGCTCACGTTTGAGCTGCGCCCCGCGGTGCTCCACGAGCTTGGCATCGCTCGCGCGCTCACAGCCATCGTCGAACAGGCCGGGGAGGAGATCGGCGCCGAGGTCTCGGTGTCTGCACCCAGCGAGCGATTCGAGTGGGCCGTGGAGGAGCTCGTATACCGTACCGTCCAGGAGGCGGTGGCCAACATCCGCCGACACTCCCAGGCGCACCACGTCGCGGTCAGCGTCGAGCGCCTCAGCGATCGGCTGACCGTTGTCGTGGCGGACGACGGGTGCGGTTTCGACGTTGCGGCCGCGACCGATCCCTCATCGCACGTCCTCCACATGGGCATGCACGCGATGATCGAGCGCGTACGGATGGCCGGCGGAACGATCTGCGTCGACTCTGCTCCCGCGGCAGGCTCCAAGATCTCCTTTCAGCTTCCCCTATCGGACGTGCCATGACGGCTGATGGCCATTCCCACTCGCTGCGAATCCTGATCGCCAATGAGCGCAAGGACAGGCTGAGGCGGATCGCCGAGATCGTGACCGGGCTCGGTCACGAGGTGATCTCGCGTGAGCTCGAGGTGTGCGAAGTGGCTGAGGCCACCGAGCGCGAGCAGCCCGATCTCGCCCTGGTCGGCCTGGGCGTGGATGGTCAACACGCGCTCGACATGATCTCCGAGATCGTGCGCAAGGCGGCCTGCCCGGTGATCGCCCTGCTCGAGGCGCGCGACCCGATCTGGGTCAACGAGGCCGCCAAGCGGGGGATCTTCGCCTACATCGTGGAGGGGAGTGCGCAGGAGATGCAGGGCGCGATCGACATCACGCTGCGCCGCTACGCCGAGTACACCAGCCTGGAGGGCGCCTTCGCGCGGCGCGCGGTGATCGAGCGGGCAAAGGGACTGATCATGTGCAACCAGGTGATCGACGAGCGGCGGGCCTTCGAGCTGCTTCGCTCGCAGGCGCGGCGCAGCGGCCGCAAGCTGTCCGACGTGGCCCAGGCGGTGGCGGACAGCCACGTCCTGCTCGTCCGGCAGAAGCCGCCCGAGTAGGGGAGCCGGGTTCTAACTCTTGAGGGGCGCCGGGTTGCGCAGCGCGCAGCGCGGGTCGTGGTGGCTGGCCAGCGTGGCCAGCAGCCCGTGCAGCGTCTCTCGCTGCTCGGCGTCCAGCGGCGAGAGGAAGTCGTCCTCCAGCCGGCGCATGACCGCCCGTAGCCGGCCGAGCATCGAGCGGCCCTCGGCGGTCAGCTTGACCACGTGACGGCGGCGATCCTCGGGATCGCGCTTGCGCAGCACCAGCTCCCGCTCCTCCAGCTCGTCCAGCAGCCGCACGATGTGGCTGCGGTCGTAGCCGAGCGCGTCGGCGATCATCCCCTGCGTCTCGCGCGGGTCCTCCTCGAGCAGCGCCAGCACCGCGAAGTGGAAGGCGGTCAGCCCGGTGCCCTCGAAGGCGGCGTGGGAGCTCTCCTTGGCCACGAATCCAAGCCGCTTGAGCAGAAACACGCTGCTCGAGAGCAGCACCTTGGGCGGGCCGGGGAGCTCTTGCAGACGCACATTCTGGGTTTCCATGTCGTTCATCACGCTCGAAGTGTAGCGCATCCGATAGTCGATGTGTGCTATCGTAGCAATCGTCAACGATTATTGGAGTCAATGAATGTTGCAGTCATCGATTATTGCCGGCGCGTCCCGACGCAAGTGGCTCGCCCTGGCCGTGATCGTGGCGGCGCAGTTCATGGTTGTGCTGGACATCGCCATCGTGAACGTCGCGCTGCCCGCGATCAAGGGCGACCTGCACTTCGCCCAGGCGAACCTCCAGTGGGTGATCAGCGCCTACGCGATCCTGTTCGGCGGCGTCCTTTTGCTGGGCGGCCGGCTGGCGGACGTGTTCGGACGCCGGCGCGTGTTCATGCTGGGCCTGGCGGTGTTCTCGGTCAGCTCGCTGCTGTGCGGCGTGTCCTGGTCTGAGAACTCCCTGATCGGCTTCCGCGCTCTGCAGGGACTGGGCGGGGCGCTGTTCGCGCCGGCCGGTCTCTCGATCCTGATGACCACCTTCGCCGAAGGCCCCGAGCGGAACCGCGCGCTGGGCATCTGGGGCGCAGCCTCAGGCTCCGGCGGAGCGGCGGGTGTGCTGCTGGGCGGCTTTTTGACCTCGTACCTGAACTGGTCGTGGGTCTTCTTCATCAACGTGCCGGTCGGCATCGCCGTGATCGCCGCCGCGCCGCTGCTGCTCGCCGAGAGCCGAGGGCAGGGGCACCGCCACTTCGATGTGGCCGGGGCGACCTCCGTCACCGGCGGCGTGATGCTGCTCGTGTATGCGATGACGCGGGCCACGCAGGCGGGCTGGGGGAGCCTCCTCACGCTCTCGCTGCTGGGCGCGTCCGCCGTGCTGCTCGCGGCATTCGTCGCCATCGAGCTGCGCTCGCCGGCACCGCTGCTGCCGATGCAGATCTTCCGCAACCGGATGCTTTCGGCCGCGAATGCGACAGCGGCCGTGATCGGCGCGATCGCGTTCTCAGAGTTCTTCCTGCTGACGCTCTACATGCAGCAGGTGCTCGGCTACTCCGCGATCGAGACCGGCGTCGGCTTCGCCGCGGTCTCGTTCACGATCATCGCGTTCTCGAACGTCGCACAGAATCTGGTCACCCGGCTGGGCGTGCGCAGCGTGCTGGCCGCCGGGCTCACGCTGGACGCGGTCGCGCTGGTGATGTTCACGCAGCTGCCCGT
>JAWVEC010000052.1:0-11068 GCA_033856975.1 Gaiellales bacterium | reverse complement strand
GACGGCGTGGCGATGCCCGACACGCTGGTCGGCACCGACTCGCACACCACCATGATCAACGCGCTGGGCGTGCTGGGCTGGGGCGTGGGCGGCATCGAGGCCGAGGCGGTGATGCTCGGCCAGCCGCTGTACATGACCTCGCCGGTGGTGCTGGGCGTGCGGCTGTCGGGTGCGCTGGCGCCGGGCGTGACCGCGACCGACCTGGTGCTGACGCTGACCGAGACGCTGCGACACCACGGAGTGGTGGGCACGTTCGTCGAGTTCTTTGGCCCCGGCCTGGCCGCGCTGACCCTGGCCGACCGGGCGACGATCTCGAACATGTCGCCGGAGTTCGGCTCCACCTCCGCCATGTTCCCGGTCGACGACCGCACGCTCGGCTACCTGCGCGATACCGGCCGCGAGCCCGAGCTGATCGCGCTGGTGGAGTCCTACTGCAAGGCGCAGGGATTGTTCCGCACCGGCCAGGAGCCGGCGCCGACATTCTCGGAGACGCTCGACTTCGACCTTGCCGCGGTCGTGCCCAGCCTGGCCGGTCCGCGGCGGCCGCAGGACAGGGTGCCGCTGGGCGACGTCCCCGCCAGCTTCTCGGACGCCTTCCCGGTCACGCACAGAAACGGCGACCGGCTCGGCGACGGCTCGGTCGCGATCGCGGCCATCACGAGTTGCACCAACACGTCCAACCCGGCGCTGATGGTGGCGGCCGGCCTGCTGGCGAAGAAGGCGGTCGAGCGCGGCCTGCAGACGCGGGCGTGGGTCAAGACCAGCCTCGCCCCAGGCTCGCGGGTGGTGGTCGACTACCTCGACCGGGCCGGCCTCAGCGAGTACCTCGACCTGCTGCACTTCAACCTGGTCGGATACGGCTGCACGACCTGCATCGGCAACTCCGGCCCGCTGCCGGACGAGGTGTCGGGAGAGATCGCCGAGAGCGACCTCTCGGTCGCCGCAGTGCTGTCGGGCAACCGCAACTTCGAGGCCCGCATCCACCCCCAGGTGCGCGCCAACTACCTGGCATCGCCGCCGCTGGTGGTGGCATACGCGCTGGCCGGCACCGTGAACCGCGACCTCACCACCGAACCGCTCGGCAACGATCGCGACGGCCGGCCGGTGATGCTGTCCGAGATCTGGCCGACCGCAGACGAGGTCGAGCAAGCCGTGCGCGGCGCGGTCGGCGCCGACCTGTACCAGAACCAGTACAGCCGGATCTTCGAGGGCGACCAGCGCTGGCGCGACCTGCCGGTGCCGTCCGGCGAGCTGTTTCGCTGGGACGAGAACTCGACCTACGTGCGCGAGGCGACCTTCTTCGAGCGGCCGGCCGACCTGTCCGACATCGTCGACGCCCGCGTGCTGGCGCTGCTGGGCGACTCGGTCACCACCGATCACATCTCGCCGGCGGGCGCGATCTCGTCGTCCACCCCGGCCGGCCGCTACCTGATCGAGCACGGCATCGAGCCGCGTGACTTCAACAGCTACGGTGCCCGCCGTGGCAACCACGAGCTGATGGTGCGGGGCACGTTCGCGAACATCCGGCTGCGAAACCGGATCGTCGAGGGCGTCGAGGGCGGTTTCACGCGCCACTTCCCAGACGGCGAGCAGATGTCGATCTACGACGCTTCGATCCGTTATCAAGCCGACGGCGTGCCGCTGGTCGTGATCGCGGGCAAGGAGTACGGCTCGGGCAGCTCGCGCGACTGGGCGGCCAAGGGCAGCGCCCTGCTCGGCGTGCGCGCGGTGCTGGCCGAGAGCTTTGAGCGCATCCACCGGTCGAACCTGGTCGCGCTGGGCGTGATCCCGCTCCAGTTCCTGGCCGGAGAGTCGGCCGAGACTCATGCCCTGACCGGCGAGGAGACGTTCACGATCCGCGGGCTGGCCGAGCTGGGCGTCGGCAGCGAGGTGACCGTCGAGCTGGATGGCGGCAGCCGCAGCTTCCGGATGCTGGCGCGGCTGGACGCCGAGGCCGACGTCACGGTCTATCGCGACGGCGGCCTGCTGCAGATGATGATGCTGCGCCTGGCCGGCTGAGCCACCGCCCTCGCTTGACAACAGATGTGACAACGCGCACACTTGTGGCGCTTCGCTGACTGGCGGGCCCGCCCGCCCACTTTGGGGAACGTGTATGCGTGGTCTTCGGTCTGCCGTCATCGTCGTGCTCTCTCTGGGCCTGCTGCTCTGTGGCGGGGAGGCGGCGATCGCCGATACCACCACGGAGTTCGACCTCCAGGGCTTCACGTCGACGGTCGTGGACACAACGAACTCGCACGTCATCGTCAGCGGTTCGTCTCCGAACTCGTCGGTCGCGGTCTTCGGCTACACGGGAGCGCTGGTCAAGCGACTCACCGGCGAAACCGACGCCGGCGGAATGGTGATCGTCGGTTCGACGCTCTACATCGCCAACTGCCCGGACAGCGCCGCCAGCAGCATCGCCATGGTCGATCTGGGAACTCTTACGAGCATCGGGAGCGTCGCCATCCCGCCGGGCATCTCGAGCTACTACTGTCAGTTGGGCTACGCGGGCGGCCGGATCTGGTTCACCACGCCGGGCGCGGAAGCGGACCTGGCTTCGATGTCGACCTCCGCCGCGCACACCGTGACCACATATCCCTCGATCGCCTGCTGCTACCGGTACGGTGACTACTCGGCATCTCGTCCGAACCAGCTGGTCGCCGTGGATACACAATTCGGCTACGCCCAGGTCTACGACGTCAGCGGCGCCACTCCGGTGGTCGCCGGCACCCTGAGCTCGTACGGTGAAGACATTGCAGTCTCGGCGGACGGTGCGTCGGGTTACTCGGCGATGGCGTACACCACCGATGACATTCACCGGTACTCGTTGCCTGGATTCACCGAGACGGGCAGCTACGGTGGCGGTCAGATCTCGTGGGTCAGTGCGATCGAGATCTCGTCGACCGGTCGGGTCGCAGCTGCCATCGGAAGTCAGGTCGAGATCATCAGCGGCGCAGGAAAACCGCCGAATCGAGCCTACGTGGTGCCCAACCTGCGGAGCGTGAGCATCGCATTCAGTGGCGACGGAAGCAAAGTCTTCGCCGTCGGATACGACTACGACACCCAAAAATCTACGTTCAACGTGCTGACAAACCTCTCCGCCATCCAGTCGACGCTGACCGCCGTTCCTGACGTGCACCAGCAGACGTGGGTCGATTCGGCGGTGCCATTCTTGGGCTGGTTACAGCGAAGCGACGGCAGCGCCGCCGGAGGACAGACGGTGAAGCTGTACGGATCGCTCGACGGCGCGCCGTTCACGCTTCTCCACTCGACCACCACCGCCGCCGACGGCTCGTTCGAGATCGACGAGGCACCCGACCAGGCCGGCCAATGGCAGTTCGAAGCGCGATACGCGGGTGACGCCACGCACGTTGCCGCAACGTCGGATCTCAGCTACCTGTTCGTCGAGCGCCGACTAACGACGCTCGTGATCACATCTCCAGACTCCGAGACGACAACCCATCCCGGCGAGACGGTGACCGTGGCCGGGGATCTCAGCGACTACCTCGGCCAGCCGATCGCCGGCGCAACGGTTCATCTGGCTGACGAGTCCGTCGACCCGTACAATCCGACTCCGCTGGTCGACGTCACAACCGACGCCAACGGCCATTTCAGCGTTGACGCGGTTCCTCGGAATGACCAGTGGTGGACGGTGATCGCGACCTACGACGGTGATCGCGTCAACGATTCCGCCAGGGACGTGCAGCTTCACGGGGTGTACCCCGACTCTCCCCAGATCACGCTGACGCCATCGGCGGGCTCGGTGGTGTTCGGACACGTGGTCACTCTCACGGCTCACCTGACCAACCACCATACGAACGCCACCGTGACGGTTTCGAGGATCGTCGCGGGCATTCCCGATACCGTCGCGACAGGCGATGTTGACGCCGACGGCAACCTGCGCGTCGCGCTGTCCATAGGAACCACGACCACCTTCCGGGTCGACTACGCGGGAGACGACTGGACGGTGCCTGGCAGCTCCACGGTCAGGGTGATCGCCCTGCCGATCATCACCGGAGTCCTCTCCAGGCCGGCAGCTCGCAGTGGCGTCTACAACCTGTATCACTACAACCTCACCTGCGTGCGCTACCACGCGCGCGGCTGTCCGCTGTTCGCCATCCACGTGGCGCCGAACCAGAGTGGCCGGATCGCTTACATGGTGATCCAGATCAAGACTCGCAGCGGCTGGAAGTCGGTCGTGTCCTACCGGCGCCGGCTGTCGTCTCTGAGCCGCGCGACCTTCCCGATCGCCTACACCAGCACCGCCGTGATCGGGAAGTACTACCGCATCGCCGCCCTCACTCCGGGCCATCCCGATCTGGGCGCGGTGGCGTACGGATACTGGCACTTCAGGATCATCCGCTAGACAGCGTCTCGACCGTCGTCGGGGGAGCAAACGCCGCTCGGCGAATCCCTCAAGTGGGGGATGCCCGAAGGGCGCCGAAGCCCGGATGCTCATACCAGATGAGCATCTACCGCCGACCGCTCCCGCTCGCCGCGCTCTTCGCGCTGCTCCTGGCGACGGCGTCGGCGCAGGCGACCGCGACCACGATTCCGATCGCCCATGTTCACTCCGTGGTGGTCGACAGCGCGCACAGCCAGGAGTTCGTCAGCGGCACGCGCGACGCGACCGACCAGACCGCGCTGTTCGTGATGAACGCCGACGGTACGCCCAAGCAGGCGATCCTCGACGAGGCCGGCGCGGCCGGCATGGTGCTGGACGGCTCCTCGCTCTACGTCGCTCGCTGCAGCGCGGGCGCAAGCTCGACCGAGGGCGTGATCGACGTGATCGACACGGCCACCCTCACCCGCACCGAGAGCATTCCGATCGCGCTGACGCCGAACGCCGGCGTCGGCCCCTGCAACCTGGCGATCGCCGGCGGGCGTCTCTGGTACAGCCCCGGCGACCAGTGGCAGCATCTTGCGGCCGTCGATCTGGCGGCTCCTCACACGCAGCACACCTACAACGTCGGCCCGGTGATCTACGGCGAGCAGTTCGTGACCTCGCCCACCGACCCGAACCTGCTCATCATCGCTGACCAGGACCTGTCCGGCACCGAGGTCTACAAGTTCGACGTCTCGGCCGCCACGCCGGTGCTCTCGACCACACTCTCGATGTTCGACGAGGGGTCCGTGTCAGGCATGGCCATCACCCCTGACGGCGCCACCTTCCTCGCCTCAGCTGACACCGCCGTCTGGCGATACGACGTGGCCACCATGACAAAGCAGGGCAGCCTCACCACCAACGGCAGCGCCAACGGGGTTGCGATCTCCCCCGACGGCGCCTACGTCGCGGCGGCCGTCAACAACGTCGTGCGCTTCTACCACGCCGACACCGGCGCTCTGATCGGCAGCCACAGCATGTTGCCGCAGACGATCCAGTTCGGCCGCATAGCCTTCTCGGGCAACGGGATGCGCCTGTACGTGCCCACCTGGACGTCGTACTACTTCGCCCCCACGACCCTGCGTGTGGTTCCCAACCCGATCCTGCCCACTCCCGCGCTGACGCTGAAGCCGTCCGCGTCGCTGGTCGCCTACGGCGGACACGTCACGCTGACGGTGCACCTGGGCGGCAGCCACTCCAACCGCTCGGTGAGGATCTATCGCACGCCGTACGGCGGCACGCGCGCGCTGCTCAAGACCGTTACCGTCGGCGCCGGCGGCAACTTCGCCTTCACCTCGCCGGCGCTTGCCAGGCGCACGACCTTCCAGGCCGAGTACGACGGCGACGCCTCGTCCAACTCCGCCATCAGCCCGAACGTGGGCGTCAAGGTGCGGGCACTGCTCTCGATCACGCCAAGCGGTTTCTACGCGGTCAGCGGCGGCTATCACCTCTACCACTATCACGCCGGATGCTGGGGCGGATCGGCTCCGTGCCCCACGTTCCTGGGCCGGATCCGGCCCGCGCACGGCGGGGTGGGGATGATGTTCGTGATGCAGCGCCATACCTCCTCGGGCTGGGTGATCTCGGTCAAGGGCTCGGTGACGACCAACAGCAGCGGCTACGCGAAGGCGATCTACCGCTACACGGGCACCGGGTTCATCGGCCTGCCGATGCGTACACACGTGGTGTGGGGCGGCGACGCCGATCACGTGGGCGGCACGTCGCCCTGGACGTACCTGCGCATCACCACCTGAGGGGTGCCGGAGGTGGGTACGCTAGGGGGGTGAGCCTGCTCCCCGATCTCGCGCGTGCCGTCGGCCCTGACCAGGTGATCTCCGATCCGGCGGCGCTGCGCACCTACGAGTCGGACGCCCTGACCGGCTACCGGGCGGTGCCGCGCGCGGTCGTGCTGCCCGGGTCGACGGCCGAGGTGGCCGCCGCCGTCCGAGTGTGTGCAGAGCACGGCATCCCGTTCGTCGCCCGCGGCGCGGGCACCGGCCTGTCCGGCGGCGCCGTGCCGGTGGCCGAGGGGATCGTGATCGGCCTGGCGCGCATGAACCGGATCCTGGACGTCGACGTTCCCAACCGCCGCGTGCGGCTGCAGCCGGGCGTGACCAATCTCGACGTCACCCGCGCCGTCGCCGCCCACGGCCTGTACTACGCGCCCGACCCCTCCAGCCAGCAGGTCTGCACGATCGGCGGAAATGTGGCCGAGAACTCCGGCGGCGCCCACTGCCTCAAGCATGGCTTCACCTGCAACCACGTGCTGGAGGCCGAGCTGGTGCTGGCCGACGGGGAGATCGTGCGGCTGGCGGAAGGCGATGCCCTCGACCTGCTGGGCGCGGTGGTCGGCTCGGAGGGCACGCTGGGGGTCGTCACCGAGGTGGTGGTGGGGGTGCTGCCGCGGCCCCAGCGGGTCGAGACGCTGCTGGCCGCCTTCGCCTCGACCGACGATGCCGGCCAGGCCGTGTCGGCGATCATCGCCGGGGGCATCATCCCGGCCGCGATCGAGATGATGGACGAGCTGACCATCCACGCCGCCGAGGCCGCCGTCCATGCCGGGCTGCCGCTGGACGCGGGCGCGGTGCTGTTGGTCGAGCTGGACGGGCCGGCGCTCGAGGTCGAGGCGGTGATCGGCCGCGTGGTCGAGATGTGCCGCGCGTCGCACGCCGGCGAGGTGCGGCGGGCGGCCGACGAGGCCGAGCGGGCGGGTTTCTGGCGCGGCCGCAAGGCGGCGTTCGCCGCCATGGGCCGGATCAGCCGCGACTACTACGTCCAGGACGGCGTCGTGCCGCGCACGCGGCTACCCGAGACGCTGGGCCGCATCCGCGAGCTGTCCGAGAGCTACGGGCTGCGGGTGGGCAACGTCTTCCATGCCGGCGACGGCAACCTGCACCCGCTGGTGCTGTACGACGGCGCGGTCGCGGGCGAGGCCGAGCGGGCCGAGCAGCTCGCCTCCGAGATCCTGACCGCCTGCGTCGATGCCGGCGGCTCGCTGACCGGCGAGCACGGCGTCGGCCTGGACAAGGCCCGCCACATGCCGCGCATGTTCTCGGACGCCGACCTGGACGCGATGAACCGGCTGCGGTGTGGCTTCGATCCGCTCGGCCGCTGCAACCCCGGCAAGGTATTCCCGACGCCGCGCCTGTGCGGCGAGGTGCCCGGCCACTACCGCGAGCATCCGCTCGAGCGCGAGGGGGTCGCGGAGCGATGGTGATCGAGCACGAGGCCGGCGATCTCACCTGCACCGTCGAGGCAGCCACTCCGCTGGCCGAGCTGCAGGCACAGCTGGCCGGCAGCAGCCAGATGCTGGCGCTCGACCCGCCCGGCGAAGCGGCGCTGACGGTGGGCGAGGTGTTCGACCGCGCGCTGTTCGGGCCGCGTGCGCACCGCCACGGTCTGCCGCGTGACCTGGTGCTGGGCGTGCGCGTGCGGCTGGCCGGGGGCAGCGTTGCCCGCGGCGGCGGCAAGGTGGTCAAGAACGTGGCCGGCTACGACCTCCCCAAGCTGTTCACCGGCGCCGAGGGCCGGCTGGGGGAGCTGCTGGAGCTGACGCTTAGGCTGCATCCGCTGCCGGTCTCGACCTGCACCGTCGTCACCGAGCCCGGCGATCCGCACCCTCTCGAGCCGCTCGCGCCGGCCTGCGTCGAGTACGCCTGGCCGGACGCGCGCATGCTGGTGCGCTTCGAGAGTCCCGTGGCGGGCGAGCTGGCCGAGGCCGCCCGTTCGCTCGTGGGCGGCGAGCTGGTCGCCGACGATGACGAGCTGTGGGCCGAGCACCGTCGCCTGCAGGCGGGGCTTGAGCTGCACCGCACGCCGCCGGCAGACGCGGTCGCCGCCTGCGAGCGGCTGCGAAACGCCGGCGCCACCCGCATCGTCGGCCGCTGGGCGCGCGGCTGGCTGTTCGCCGATGTCCCGGCCGCCCCGCGGCCGCTCTCGTCGCTGGAGCAGCGCGTGATCGCCAGGTTCGCGGCATGAGCGGCTCGACCCGCGAGCTGCTCGACGCCTGCGTGCACTGCGGCTTCTGCCTGCCGGCCTGCCCGACCTCCACGCTGTGGGGGGAGGAGATGGACTCGCCCCGCGGCCGCATCCACCTGATGAGCCTGGTCGAGGACGGCGAGCTGGCGCTCGACGCCAGCGTCGCCCGCCACCTCGATCGCTGCCTGGGCTGCCTGGCCTGCGTTCCCGCCTGCCCCAGCGGGGTGCGCTACGACCGGCTGATCGAGCGCGCTCGCGTGCGCCGCCGAGCCGAGGCGCCGACATCGCTGCGCGGGCGGCTGATCGACCGGGCCGTGTTCGCGCTGTTCCCACGGCCGCGGCTGCTGCGGGCGGTGTCGTGGCCGCTTGCGCTCGGCATCCGTCCGCTGGCACTGGCGCCGCGCGTCTCGCTGGGCGATATGCGTGCGGCGCCGCCGTCATCGACGCCCGCCGTCGGCGAGCTGCGGATGTCGGTCGCGCTCTTGTCCGGCTGCGTGCAGCGTGTGTACTTTGGCCGCGTCAACGTCGCCGCCGCCGGCCGGCTGTCCGCCTGTGGCTGCGACGTCGCGGTGCCAGGAGGTCAGGGCTGCTGCGGCGCGCTTCACCTGCACGCGGGCCGCGAACAGCAGGGCCGTCGGCTTGCCGAGCGCACGATCGCGGCGCTGGACGGCCACGACCGGGTGGTCGCCACCGCCGCCGGCTGCGGCTCCGCAATGAAGGAGTACGGCGAGCTGCTCGGCACCGAGCGGGCGCGCGAGTTCTCGAGCCGCGTGCGGGACATCTCGGAGCTGCTGGCCGAGCTGCCACCGCCACCCGTGGCCGGGCACGAGCAGCGGAGCGGCCTGCGGGTCGTCTACCAGGATGCCTGCCACCTCAACCACGCTCAGGGCGTGCATGACCAGCCGCGCGAGCTGCTGCGCGCGGTACCCGGCCTCGAGTTGGTCGAGATCGCCGACGCCGATCTCTGCTGTGGCTCGGCCGGCATCTACAACCTGACACAGCCGCGCGCGGCCGCCCAGCTCGGCGACCGCAAGGCGCGCGCGATCCTGGACGCCGAACCGGACGTGATCGCCACCGGAAATCCGGGCTGCGCGCTACAGCTGGCCGCCGCGCTGCGCCGGCTCGGCCGTGGCGACCTGCCGATCGTGCACCCGGTTCAGCTGCTCGGGTAGCCGCTACTCGTAGAAGCCGAGCGCGAACGCGATGCCCGAGAACAGGCACGCGATCGCAAGCCCCACCCACTCGCCCGGCACCCCGGACAGGCCCGGCCCTGCGAGCACCGCCACGGTCGCGATGGCGATGCCGCCGCTGATCACCCACATCGCTGCTCGTCCCGCGCTCATGCGGCGCTGAATCTACCAGAGTCGCGGGCCGAACCGATCGGCTGCGCACGCCGAATGACCCGCCGCAAGGGGTTCCCCGTCACTCAGACGATCGGTACGAAAGGAGATTGCAACATGCGCAGACGCTTGGTGCTTGTGGCGATCGCGGCGGTCTCACTGCTGGCGATCGGCGCATCGCCGTCGTTCGCGTCCAGCCACCGGGAGGCGCCGCTGATCGCGGCCGACCCGGAGGCGGACCTGACCGACGTGTATGCCTACCGTGACTTCACGCATCCGTCCAAGGTGAACTTCATCCTGACGGCGGTGCCTCTGGAGGAGCCGGGCGGCGCTCCGAACTACTACAAGTTCGGCGACAACGTCCGGTACAACCTGAACATCGATCGCAACGGCGATGCCAGGCCTGACATCACCTACCGGTTCCGGTTCACGACCCACGTCCGAAACGGCGACGTGTTCGTCTACAACTTCCCCGGTAACCCGATCACGACCCTGAACGACGACGGTCTCAACGTCTATCAGACCTACGACGTGACCCGAGTCACCTACACCTCGACCGGTGCGATCAAGTCGAGCAACGTGGTCGTGAACGACGCGCGGACGGTGCCCAACAACGTCGGCGCGGCCTCGATCCCCAACTACCAGAACCTGGTCGCGGCCGGAGTGAAGTCGTTTGGCTCCGGCAGCAGCAAGGTCTGGACGGGGCAGGCGGACGATCCGTTCTTCCTCGACCTGGGCGCGATCGGAGACAGCGTCTCGGTCCGCAACCCAGGCTTCGACACGCTGGGTGGATACAACGTGCAGGGGATCGCCCTGCAGGTGCCGATCTCGGCCGTCACGGCGAGTGGTCACGCGACGATCGGCCTCTTTGCCTCGACGCAGCGCCGAAACAACGTCAACGTCCTGACCGGATCGGGCACCGGCAGTTGGCGGCAGATCGAGCGGCTGGGCATGCCGCTCACCAACGAGGTGCTGATCGGCCTCAACGACAAGGACCACTGGAACCAGGTCGCTCCGCGGAACGATTCGCCGCAGTTCGACCACTACTTCACCGATCCCGTCCTGGCCGCCGTGCTGGGCGCTCCGGCGACGGGCCGCACGGACATCCTGGCCACGTTCGAGCAGGGCCTCGGCCCCGTCGACAACGTGACCGGCGGCCCCAAGGCGGATGAGCTTCGGCTCAACCTGACCAAGGCCCCGACCAACCCTGCATCGGCCTCTCGCGAGGGCGCTCTCGGCGGCGACGCCGACGGTTTCCCGAACGGTCGCCGGCTCACCGACGACATCGTCGACATCGAGCTGCAGGTCGTGGCGGGCGCGCTGATCGGCCATCCCAACTCGGTTGGCGACAGCGTGAACACGAACG
>JAWVEC010000051.1:0-2853 GCA_033856975.1 Gaiellales bacterium | reverse complement strand
CCAGCGGCGCAGCACCAGCACCGCATTGTGCCCGCCGAAGCCGAACGAGTTGGTCAGTGCGTACTCCACGTCCGCCTCGCGGCCGACGTTGGGGATGTAGTCGAGGTCGCAGTCCGGGTCGGGGTCGGTCTGGTTGATGGTGGGCGGCAGATAGGAGTCGCGCATCGCGAGCGTGGAGATGATCGTCTCCAGCGCCCCCGCCGCACCCAGCAGATGGCCGGTCTCGCTCTTGGTGGACGAGATCGGGATCTGGTAGGCGCGCTCCTCGCCGAGGGCGATCTTGAGCGCCCGTGTCTCGGCCGAGTCGCCGGCCGGAGTCGAGGTGCCGTGCGCGTTGATGTAGCCGATCATGTCCGGGGTGACGCCGCCGTCGGCCATCGCGTTTCGCATCGCGCGTGCCGGGTTGCCGCCCTGAGGATCGGGCTCGGTGACGTGGTGAGAGTCGGAGGACATGCCGTAGCCGAGGATCTCGGCGTAGATCTTGGCGCCCCGCGCCTGCGCCCGGCCCAGCTCCTCCAGCACCAGCACGGCGCCGCCCTCGGCCAGGATGAAACCGTCGCGGCCGGCGTCGAACGGCCGGCTGGCACCTTCGGGGTCGTCGTTTCGACGCGACAGCGCCCGCATCGTGCCGAAGCCGCCCAGCCCCAGCGGCACCACCGGCGCCTCCACCCCGCCGGCCAGCATCGCGTCCGCCATGCCGGCCCGGATGTAGAGCGTGGCATTGCCGATCGACATCGCCGAGGCGGCGCAGGCCGTGCACTCGGTCGTCAGCGGGCCGCGGGTACCGAGCGCCATCGAGATCTCGGCGGCGCCCATGTTCGGAATCAGCGCCGTCACCCAGAACGGGTTCAGCCGGTCGGGCCCGGCCTCGAACAGCTTGAAGTGCGCCGTCTCCTCGGTCTTGAGACCACCGATGCCGGTGCCGATCGAGCAGCCGATCCGCTCGGCGTCTGCGCGGATGTCGATATCGGCGTCGGCGACCGCCATCGTC
This sequence comes from Gaiellales bacterium, assembly GCA_033856975.1. Taxonomy (GTDB): domain Bacteria; phylum Actinomycetota; class Thermoleophilia; order Gaiellales; family JAICJC01; genus JAICYJ01. The sequence goes on along the minus strand of JAWVEC010000051.1, from coordinate 1,862 downwards.
GCGGCCGCCACCGCGAACTGCGCGAACCGGTCGGTCTTTCGCACCGAGCGGTGCTCCATGAATCGCTCCGGCTCAAAGCCCTTGACCTGTGCCGCGATCCGCACGTTGCCCTCGTAGCCCTCGACAACGGACACGCCTGATCGCCCGGCGCGCACCGCCTGCCACGTCTCCTCGGCCGTCTGGCCGCAGGGCGTGACCGCGCCGATACCGGTGATCACAACCCGTCGTCTGCTGCCGTCGCTGTCTGTCATATCCCCAGTCCTCCGTCGACGGCCAGCACGTCGCCCGTTATGAACGCGGCCGCATCGGAGCAGAGGAAGCGTACCGCCCGTGCCACATCGCCCGGCTCACCCAGCCGTCCCAGCGGCGTGTTTGCGAGGATCGCGTCGCGCGCCGGCTCGGGCAGGACGTCGGTCAGCTCGGTGGCGATGTACCCCGGCGCGATCGCGTTCACGCGGATGCCGCGACCACCCAGCTCCTTGGCCAGTGACTTGGTGAGGCCGATCAAGCCGGCCTTGGAGGCGGCGTAGTTCGACTGGCCGGCGTTTCCGTGCACGCCGACGATCGAGGAGATGTTCACGATCACGCCCCGGCGCCGCTTCAGCATCGGGCGGGACAGAGCCCGGCAGGTGAAGAATGCGCCGCCCAGGTTGGTGTCGATCACGTCGCGCCAGTCGTCATCCGACAGGCGCATGATCAGGTCGTCACGGGTGATGCCGGCGTTGTTGACGAGCACGTCGATGGGACCGGTGTCGGCCTCCACGGTGGCGATCAGCGCGGCCGCGCCGGCCGCCGTTGCCACATCCCCCTGCACCGCGGTCGCCGTGCCGCCCGCGGCGCTGATCCGGCCGCACACCTCATCCGCGGCCGCGGCGTTGCGGGCGTAATTGACGGCCACCGTGGCGCCCGCCGCCGCCAGCTCCTCGCAGATCGCGGAGCCGATGCCGCGCGATCCGCCGGTCACGAGCGCAATCCTGCCCTCCAGCTCACGATGCACCGGCCATCACCTCCATCGCCGCGGACAGCTCGGCCGGGGTGCCGATCGAGAGCGCGCGCACGCCCGGGTCGATGCGCTTGATCAGCCCCGCCAGCACGCCTCCCGAACCGAGCTCGACGAACACGTCGATGCCGTCCGCCACCAACGTCTGCACGGCCTGGGTGAACCGGACGGGCGCCGTCAGCTGCTCCACCAGCAGCTCCGGCACGCGCTCCACCGTCTCGACCCGGCTGGTCACGGTGCTCATGAACCGGGTGTTCAGCGGCCCGAACGTGACGGCCGCCAGGGCCGGCTCGAACTCGGCCGCAGCACCGGCCATCAGCGGGCTGTGGAACGCACCCGACACGCGCAGCCGGATCGCCTTTCCGCCGGCCGCCTTGACCCGTTCGGACACATCGTCCACGCCCGGCTCGCTACCGGAGATCACGATCTGCCCGGGGCAGTTGTAGTTGGCGGGCCACACCTGCTCGCCCTCGCCGCAGAGCCGCTCGACCTCGGCGTCGGGCAGCCCCAGCACGGCGGCCATGGCACCGGGCGTGCTGGAAGAGCCCGTGGCCAGGCCGCGGGCGCGGACGAGACCGATCACCTCGCTCAGCGAGAGGCTGCCGGCCGCCGCCAGCGCGGCGTACTCACCGACGCTGTGTCCGACCACGACGTCCGCGCGAAGCTCGCTGTGTCCCTCCACCGCCCGAAGCGCCGCCATCGATGTCGCCACCAGCGCCGGCTGGGTGATCTCGGTCCGCGACAGCTCTTCGAGCGGGCCCTCGAAGCAGACCGCGGCCAGGTCGAAGCCGAGCGTCTGGGATGCCTGCTCGAACACCGCGGCCGCCTCGGGAAAGGCCGTGGCCAGCTCCTTGCCCATCCC
>JAWVEC010000050.1:0-3461 GCA_033856975.1 Gaiellales bacterium | reverse complement strand
AGCGCCCGGGAGCCGTGCAGCTGCTGTTCTTCTACCTCCCGTTCGGCTTCCTGATGTCGCGGGTGGCGGCGCTTCGGCCATCGCTCCGCGACCTGCGGCTGGCGCTCGGCGTGCAGGTGCTGCTGGGTCTCGTGTTCGCGGCGGTCGCGTTCTGGCAGTTCGAGGCCCAGCACGTGTTCTGGAACCCGAAGGTGATCGTGGGCAACGAGTACGCCGCATTCTTCCGCGTCAACTCGCTGTTCTACGACGCCAGCATCTACGGACGTTTCATGGCCGTGACGATCGTGCTGCTGGCGGGCGTGGCGGTGCTGCGGCGGATGTCAGCGGCGCTGCTGCTGCTGATCGCAGTGCTGTTCGCGGGCCAGTACGTGGCCTACTCGCAGTCGAGCCTGCTGGCGCTGGCCGGCGGCCTGGTGGTGCTGGGAGCTTCGATCTGGTCTCGCCGGGTGGTGATCGCGCTGGCGGCCGTCGTGCTGCTCGTCGGGCTGGCGAGTCTGGCTGTTGCCTTTAACGACAACTCGGCCAAGAGCGTCACCAGCGACCGCTCAACGCTGCTCTCGGACGGCTGGCGGGTGATCCGCCACCACCCGCTGGACGGCGCCGGCATCGGCGGCTTCTCGCGCGCGGCGCTGGCCGGCTCGGCGCATCCCGGCCGGGTGGCCTCGGCCGCTTCCCACACCACGCCGGTGACCATCCTGGCCGAGCTGGGACCGCTCGGTCTGCTGGCCTACCTGGCGCTGCTGGCAACGATCGTTTGGACGGCGCTGCGCGGGCGGGACGGTGATCGCTGGCAGCGGCTGACGCTGCTGGCGGCGATGGCCGCGCTGCTGACCAGCTCGCTCTTTTACAATGCGTACTTCGAGGATCCCGCAACGTGGATTCTGACCGCATTGATCGCATCCCTCGCACTCGCCCCCCGCTCCACCGCCGCCCCCGAGGCGACCGCGTGATCGCGGCCGGGCGCCGCGCGCTGGTGCTGGCGCCGCACACCGACGATGGCGAGTTCGGCTGCGGCGGCACGATCGCGCGGCTGGTCGAGGCGGGGGCCGAGGTGCACTACCACGCTTTCTCGTCCGCCTCGCGCTCGCTGCCGCCCGGATTTGCCGAGGACACGCTCGTACACGAGGCGCGTGCCGCCACCACCTCGCTCGGCATCCCGCCTGAGCGGGTCACGCTGCACGACTTCGAGGTGCGCACGTTCCCGACCGCGCGCCAGGAGATCCTCGAGATCCTGGTCGGCCTGAACGCGGATCTGTCCCCCGACCTGGTGCTGATGCCGTCGCTGGGCGACATCCACCAGGACCACGAGACGATCGCCCACGAGGGCATGCGCGCCTTCAAGCGGACGACGCTGCTGGGCTACGAGATCCCCTGGAACTGCTTCGCCTTCCGGCGTGACGCCTACGTCGCGCTCGAGCCGCATCACGTGGACGCGAAGGTGGCGGCGCTGGGCCACTACGCCAGCCAGCAGCACCGCAACTACGCCAACGAGGAGTACATCCGAAACCTCGCCCGCACCCACGGCATCGAGAGCGGGCGTGAGCTGGCCGAAGTGTTCGAGGTTTACCGCTGGATCCTCTGACCCTGCTGGTCACCGCCTCCGGCGCGCCCGGGTCGCCACGGCTGCTGCGCGCGCTGCGCGAGAACGGCGAGCGGCCGGTGCGGCTGGTGGGCGTCGACATGCGCGACGAGTCGGCCGGGCGCTTCCTGTGCGACAGCTTCCACCGTGTGCCGGCCGGCGGCGATGCGGGATACGTCGATGCCCTGGTCGAAGTCGCCGCGCGGGAGCGAGTGCAGCTGGTGTATCCCCAGTCGTCGGCCGAGGTGGCGGCGATCGCCGCCGGCGCAGACCGCTTTGGCGTGCCGGTGCTGGTGTCGTCGCCGCGCGCGATCGCGATGGCCAGCGCCAAGTCGGAGACGGCACGGCTGGCCGACCAGCTCGGCATCCCGCAGCCGCGCACGATCGAGGCCGGCGATGCCGACAGCTTCCGCTCGGCGGCGCGCGAGCTGGGCTATCCCGGCCGCGACATCTGCATGAAGCCGCTCGAAGGCAAGGGCGCGCGCGGCTTCCGCGTGCTCTCGGCCACCATCGACCGTAGGCAGCAGCTGCTGCACGGCCGTCCCGGGACGCTGCTGCCCGCCAGCGTCGAGGAGACGGTCGAGATCCTGGAGGGCGACGGCCAGGGCTTCCCCACCATGCTCGTGATGGAGCTGGTGGAGGGCGAGGAGCTGGCGGTGGACGTGCTCTGCCGCGGCGGTCGCACGCTGATCGCGAGCGCCAAGACGCGGGAGGCGTTCCGGGCCGGGCTGGCGATGCAGTTTCGGATCATCGACCGGCCCGATCTGCTGCGCTACAGCCGCGACCTGGTGGAGGCGCTGGGCCTGGACTGGATCGTGAACGTGCAGTTCCTCGGCGACCGCCTGCTGGAGGTCAATCCCCGCATCTCGACGCTGATCTACCAGCCCGACCTGAACCTGGCCTGGCTGGCGGTCAAGCTGGCGCTGGGCGAGATCAGCGAGGCCGAGCTGGCGGCGCTGGACGGGCGCACCGTGATCGGCCGCCGGGTGACCCGCTTCTACGAGCAGGTCGAGTACTGACGGCGCTGCTGTGCGCCCGCAGCGGGCTCGGCATCGGCCACGCGTTCATCATTGCCGCGCCGAGCGCTCGATAGCGGTGACGGGCGGATCGGACGGCGGACCACCCCACCACGGCACCGGCGCGGCGACCGTGCCGCGGCGCACCCGCACCCCTTCCGAGCGAAGCAGCTCGGCCTGTTCGCGCTCCCAGCCTGGGGCCAGCCGCCCGGACGCGTTGACGATGCGGTGGGCCGGCAGCTGCTCGCCCGAGCGTGCCAGCACGCCGCCCACCGCGCGGGCGGCGTCCGGGGCGCCGATCCACTCGGCGATCCGCCCATAGCTGGCCACCCTGCCCTCCGGCACCAGCCGCACCATCTCGGCCACCCGCCGTTCGAAGCCGGTGTCGCTGACGATCCGAAAGCCGACCGGGAGCTGCATGGCGGGAGCGTACCGTCCCCGTACACTGCGCCGGATGCGCCTGCTGATCGTCGCCTTCTACTTTCCGCCCACCGGCGGCGGCGGCGTGCAGCGAACGCTGAAGTTCTGCAAGTTCCTGCCCGAGTTCGGCGTCGACGTGCACGTGCTGACGCCGGAGGACTCCAAGTGGTTCGCGCGCGACGACCAGCTGCTGGAGGCGATTCCGCCGGCGACAACGGTGCACCGCTGCCGCTTCCTCGGGCCGCGCTCCTCGTTTCGCTCCGATGCCCTTCGTGGCCGTAGCCGGCTCGGCCGGCTGGGCGTCGAGGCCCGCTACGCGTACCAGCGCGGACTGCTTCCCGACAAGGCCGCACCGTGGATGGCAACGGCATTGCCGGCGGGCATCGGCATCGTTCGCCGCGAGGGTATCGACGTCGTGATGTCGTCCTCGCCGCCCAGCTCGGCCC
>JAWVEC010000049.1:0-22040 GCA_033856975.1 Gaiellales bacterium | reverse complement strand
CTACCGTGCCAGGCAACGGCCGAAAGGCCGGTGCCTGGCACGATCGAGCTGCACCCAGCGTTGGGCGGCGAGCTGACAAACCGTCCGGCGCCCTACGACAGCCAACGCGGCAGCGACCCGATGTCGTGGCTCGATGGTGCCGGCATCGCCGGGCGAGACGGAACCGGCCGCTCGGACGGCCTCTGCCGCTGTCGGGCAGAGCCCTGAATTCAGCCGCGAGTGACGCCGCTGGCGCCCCGCGCGAATCTTGACATCAGACCGGCAGATCGCGCAGCGCGAACTGGATCGCCTCGCTGAATGTGGGATACGGCTGGATGGTGTCGCGCAGCACCTTGATCTGCACCTCGGCGCGGATCGCCAGCGTCAGCTGCCCCAGCCACTCGCCGGCCTCGGGGCCGACCGCGACCGCGCCGACCAAGACGCCCCGCTTGGGATCGGCGATCAGCTTCAGGAAACCGTGCCGCTTCGGCCGCTCGTAGGTCGACACGCGGGCGACGCTGTCGATCGCACGTTCGCCGGTCACCAATCCCTTCCCCGCCTGCACGCCCACCGATGCAACCTGCGGATCGGTGAACGTCACAGCCGGCACCGCCCGGTGATCGGCCCGCGCCTCACCCCCGGCCATGCTGTGGGCCGCTACCCGCGCCTGGTACTTGCCGACGTGGGTGAACATCGCGATCCCGTTCACGTCGCCGATCGCCCACACGCCGTCAGCGGCCCGCATCGCCTCGTCCACCTCGATGCCGCGCTTGCTGATGGTGATCCCGAGCTGCTCGAACCCGAACCCCTCGGTGTTGGCCCGGCGTCCGGTCGCGACCAGCAGTCGCTCAGCCTCCACCACGCCGCCATCCGCCAGGTGCAGGCGCACGCCCGGCTCGATCCGGTCGACGCCGCCGCCGAGGTGCAGCGTGATGCCCTCGCCCTCCAGGAACTCGGCCAGCAGCTCACCGGCGGCCGGATCGTCGCGCGGCAGCAGTCGCTCGGCCATGTCCACGATCGAGACGCGCGAGCCCATGCGAGAGAAGAACTGGGCCAGCTCGCAGCCCACCGGGCCCGCGCCCAGGACGATCATGCTGTCCGGAATCTCGTGGGTGGTGGTGGCCTCGCGGTTCGTCCAGTACTCGATCCGGTCGAGCCCGGCGATCGGCGGGATCGTCGGCACCGATCCGGTCGCGATCACCAGCCGGTCGTAGGCGAGCACACGGTCGCCAACCGCGATCACGCCCGGCCGCAGCACCCTGCCCACGCCCCGCACCAGCTCGGCGCCCTTCGACTCCAGCCACTTGGCCTGGGAGGCGTCGTCCCAGCCGTTCGTGATCGAGTCGCGATGGAAGAACAGCCGCTCGGCGTCGACCTCGCCGGTGACGGCCTCGGCCGCCCCGGGCACGTTTCGCGCTGCCGCAACCGCCTCCAGCGGCCGCAGCATGCCCTTGGTCGGCATGCAGGCAAAGTACGAGCACTCGCCGCCCACCAGCTCGCGCTCGACCAGCGTGATCGGCGTATCCGGCTCGAGCTCGCGAAGCGCCGAGACGCAGGCCTCGCCGCTCGATCCGCCGCCCATGATGATCACGCCAGTGGCCACTGCCCGCCCCTCATACGCCCGACAGTCTCTCAGCATGCGAAGTCATAGCGCACCAGAACGGGCCGAGGCCCCCGGGGGCTCCAACCCGAGGGCCTCGGCGACAGCCACGCTGAAGCGCTGCGACAAAACCGGAGTAGACCCCAGATCCGCCCGCGCGACGTGGCAGCCGCGCACCCCGAAGGTGCGCCACGCCCAATTGCAGCGCACCTTGTAGTTTACTGCGTCACCCTTAAGGGTGCCGTGACGCAATCGACAAAGCGACGGCGGCGGCGTCGGCCACCACGCCCAGGTCGGCGTGCTCGAAGATGCGCGCCGATCGGTCGTTGTTGACCGCGATCACCAGCTGGCTTTCGGACATCCCGACCAGGTGCGGGATCGCGCCCGAGATGCCGAGCGCGAGGTAGACGGCCGGAGCGACCGTGTTGGACGACGCGCCGACCAGCTCGGCGCGGGTGGCGCGGCCGGCCTCGACCTGCGGTCGCGAGACCACAAACCGCGCTCCCAGGCGCTCGGCCAGCGTCCGGAACGGCGCCAGATCGGAGCCCGCGCCGCGGCCGGCGGCCACCACCAGCTCACCGCCGCCCGACAGCGCCTGGTCGATGCGGGCGGCGACCTCGTCCACCGATCCCTCCAGCAGCTCCAGCCGGCGCGCGGCCGGCGCCGGCCGTGGCGGCAGGGCGGCGGGCGCGGTCCGCGGGACTGGCCCCGGTGGGTCCGACATCGGCCGCTCGCGCAGAAAGGGCAGCGCCACCTCCGGATCGGGGCCGTCGATCTCGCGCGCCATCCGGTGGCCGTCGAACACCGACTCGGCCAGCAGCCGCGGCGCCACACAGTCGCCGATCCGATACACGCGCGGATGCCGTCCGTCGAGCTGGTGGTAGAGCGCGTCCTCGGACAGCCGCTGCGTGACCAGCACGATGCCGTCGGCGGCCAGCGCCTGCTGGTCGCCGAACTCGCTCTCGATCGACACGCGCCCCGGCTCGATCGACCTCACCGTGGTGGCCGGTCGCATCGCGACGCCGGCCTCGTGCAGCCGCCGCCGCGTCAGCGCATCCTCCAGCGTCTCGGCCGAGAACGGCGCGATCGTGTCATACCCGGTCACCAGATCCACCTCCAGCCCCTCCCGGGCCAGCAGCTCGGCGATGCCCGCGGCGGCAAAGTAGCCGTCGCCGTCATAGACGACGACATGACGGCCGGGCGGCCGCTTGCCTTCGAGCAGCACCTGCTCAGGCGTCAGCACGTGGTCAAGCGCGGCGTCGGCGCCCGGGATCGGGGCGCGCGTGAAGCCGTTCAGGCCATCCCGCGCCCAGCTCGAACCGGTCGCCAGCACCACCACGTCGGCGCCCCACGCCTCGATCTGCGCGGCGTCCAACTTGCGGCCGGTGGTCAGGGTCAACCCCGGCAGCCGCTTGAGCTGAACGGCGCGGTAGGCACCCAGCCGTCCCCACTCACCCAGGGCGGGCAGCTTTGTGATCCACGCCAGCGAGCCGCCGGTGGCCGATCCCCGCTCGACCAGGTCGACGCGTGCGCCCCGCTTGGCGAGGGTGATCGCGCACTCCATCCCGCTCGGCCCGGCGCCGACCACCAGCACGTGCAGGGGGTCGGCCAGCGGCGGCACGTGCTCCGGGTGCCAGCCCCGCCGGTGCTCCTCGCCGGCGGTCGGGTTCTGGGTGCAGCCCAGATGCCGCCGGCTGTCGGCCTTGGAGATGCAGATGTTGCAGCCGATGCACTCGCGGATCTCATCCACCCGCCCCTGCTCGATCTTGGTGGGCAGGAAGGGGTCGGCGATCGAGGGCCGGGCGGCGCCGATCAGATCCCAGACGCCGCTGCGCACGATCTCGGCCATCAGGTCGGGATCGGTGAGCCGTCCGACGCCGACGATCGGCTTCGAGGTCACCTCGCGCACGCGGCCGGTGCTCTCGAGCTGCCAGCCCTCGGCGAAGAAGCGGGACGGCCCGGAATCAAGCGACCACTCGGCGATCGAGCCGACGGTCACGTCCCACAGGTCGACCAGGTGATCGGCCAGCCGCACGAACTCGAGGCCCTCATCCAGGTCGACGCCCAACGCGCCCATCCGGTCGACGGCCACCCGGCAGGCGATGGCGCAGTCATCGCCCACCGCCGCTCGCACCACCTCCAGCGTCTCCAGCCAGAACCGCGCCCGGTTCTCGAGGCTGCCTCCGTACTCATCGCTGCGGCGGTTGTAGTGAGGCGAGAGAAACTGGCCCGGCAGATAGGTGTGTGCGCCGTACACGTAGACGATGTCGAAGCCGGCCGATCGAGATCGCCGCGCCGCGTCCGCCCACGCCTGCTGCGTACGGCGGATGTCGCGCTTGGTCATCGCCCGCGGCACCACGCCGACCGCGAAGTCGCCGGCGATCTGGGAGGGCGCCGCAGCCGGCAGCCGCGACTCGCTGTTCTCACCATGGACACCGGTGTGGGACAGCTCGATGCCGGCCAGCGCACCCTCAGCGTGCGCGGCATCGGCCGTGTACGACAGCATGCGAAGATCGTGGTCGTCCCACAGGCGTGCAGAGACGAACGGCGTCTCGTCCGCCTCGGGACTGATCGTGCAGTACTCGGTGCAGACGGCGGCCCATCCGCCCTCCGCCTTGACCGCGCGGTGCCGCGACTGCGACCACGGCTTCTCGACTCCAAACCCGGTGCAGTGAGGCACCTGGTAGAAGCGGTTTCGCAGCGTCTTGGGTCCGATCCTGACCGGCTCGAACAGGATCGCGTGGCGAGGGTCGCAGGCCATGAACGAGCGATAGTAGAGGATCGCCGCAGCTATGCTGACAGCCATGGAGCCGCTAATCGAGCTGTTGTGGTGGGATGGCTGTCCATCCACCGAACGGACGCTGACCGACCTGCGCTCGGCGCTGCGCGAGGCCGGGCTGGATCCCAAGGCGATCGAGCTGCGCGAGGTGGCCAGCGACGAGCAGGCCGAGCGGGAGCGCTTCCCCGGATCGCCCACGATCCGCATCAACGGGCGCGACCCCTTCCCCGGAGAGGTGTCGATCGGCCTGTCCTGTCGCATCTACCGAAGCGCCGAGGGCCGGCCGTCGCCGACCCCCGACCCGGCCGAGCTGCGAGCCGCGATCGCACGCGAGGTGGCGGCATGATCGCGACCGCGACCGATTTCACGCTGCCCGACACCGACGGCGTCGACCACACGCTGTCCGAGCTGGCCGCAGAGGGCGCCGTGGCTGTCATCTTCACCTGCAACCACTGCCCCTACGCGCTGGCCTGGCACGAGCGCCTGATCGACGTAGCCGGCGCCTACACGCCACGCGGAGTTGCCACCCTGTTCATCAACTCGAACGACGCCGAGCGATATCCCGCCGACTCGCTGGAGGCGATGCGCGCCCGGGTGGCGGCCGAGTCCTGGACCGGCCCCTACCTCCACGACCAAACACAGGAGGTGGCACGCGCGTTCGGCGCCCGCACCACCCCGGACGTGTTCGTGGTCGACGGCGAGATGCGCATCCGCTATCGCGGCGCCCCCGACGAGGCCTACGACGATCCGGCCGCAAACGCCCTCTGGCTGCGGGAAGCGCTGGACGATGTGCTTTCGGGAGTCGAGCTGCGGCGACCGGAGACCGAGCCGATCGGATGCAGCATCAAATGGCGGCCTTGATATCGATTCCTTGCCGGGAAGTTTTCGTTGCACGAGCGTCACCGGTTCGGATCTCAGCTAATCCGCGCGATCTGCCGATGAGTGGTGGGTGTTCTCACATCGGCACCATCCCCCCGCCCATTGGCTCGGCGGTGCACTGCGCCGGCACGGCGACGCCGTGTATGAGTACGCGCACTTCCTGACCGGGGACGACGCCGCCGCACGGGGCCTGCAACGGGCCGCCTTTCTGGACGCACACCAGGCGCTGCTCTTGGCCGGCCGGCTGCGAAACCCGCGTGCCTGGCTGCTCCGCGCCGTCCGTGACACAGCCGCTGGCGATCCCGACCCCGTCGAGGAGCTGGTGGTGCTGCGAAGCACCTGCGGGCTGCGCCCGGACGACGCGGCGTGGGTGCTGGGCGACGACGCCCCGACTTCAGACGCCGGCAGACGTCGCCGGATGCGGGTCACCGCCGGTGCCGGAGCCGCCGCCGCGATGGCCGCCCGGGCGTCCACAGCAAAGGCCTTGGCCGCCCAGGTGCCAGGCTTCACGGCGGCCAGCGCCACGGGCGCGACGCACCTGATCGTGGCCTCCGCCGTCGCCGGCTCAGCCCTGGTGGGCACGGCGGCCATCACCACCAAGCTCGAGCAGCGGCCGCACCACACGCCGGCGCCGATCAGCTCTGGCCACACCTCGCCCAACCCGCGCCCGGCCAACCCCTCAAGTGATCGCAGCGACGCCGCACTGCACAGCCGCGGCATCGGCAACGGCGCCCCGCTGCCGGGCTCGAACGGCGCAACCCCTCGCGGCCGCACCGCGGGTCAGGGCACGGCAACCGGCCTGGGCAAGGGGCAGGGAACCGGTCTGGGCACGGGACGGGGCACGGGGCAGGGCACGGGCGTGGCCACCGGCAAGAGCACGGGGAAGGGCACGGGCGTGGCCACCGGCAAGAGCACCGGGAAGGGCACCGGCGTGGCCACCGCCAAGGGGACGGGGAAGAGCACTCCGAAGGGCGGAGACGGCAAGCCGCCCACCCAAGGCACGCCTCCGACGACCACCGCACCTTTGAAGGGCAAGAGCTAGACCCCGCCGGGTTTGCGGTACCGGGCGAGGGCGGGCGCCAGCAGCTGCATCAGCGCCACCCCAGCGATACAGATCACGCCGCCCGAGACGACCGAGAAGCTGACTGAGGTCGCACTCGCGACCAGGCCGGACTCGGCATCGCCCAGCCGCGGGCCGCTGGTGACGACCGCGATGTGCAACGCCGCCATCCGGCCGCGCAGCTGGTCGGGCGCGACCTGCTGCATGATCGTGTTGCGAAACACGGCTGACACCACGTCGGCGGCACCCGCGACCGCCAGCAGCACCAGCGCCAGCCAGAAGAGGTCGCCGGGCACAAGGCCGAATACGGCGATCGCCATGCCCCACGCCACCACGCTCGCCATCACCGCCATGCCCTGGCGGCGGACGTGTCCGATCCAGCCGCTCGACAGCGCTGCCAAAAGCGCCCCCGTCGCGGGCGCCGCGTACAGCAGCCCCAGCCCGCGCGGGCCGACCGCGAAGGTGCCCGCCGCCAGCGCCGGGAACAGCGCCCGCGGCATGCCGAATACCATCGCGTTCAGGTCGACCAGGAACGTCCCCAGCAATGCCGGCTGGCTGCGCGCGAACGCCAGCCCCTCCTTCAGCGCGGCCCAGCCGGGAGCCGTGACGTGTCCGACCGGCCGCAGCGACGGCAGGCCCAGCGCCACCGCGACGCCCAGGCCGAAGCCCACCACGCCGACGCTGTAGGTGGTGGCGATGCCGAACGCTGCCAGCAGCACTCCGGCCAGGGCCGGACCGGCGATCTGCGACGTCTGATCGACGATCTGGTTGAGGGCCGATGCGGCCGGCACGCGCTCGAGCCCGACCAGGCTGGGGATGACCGCGTTTCGCACCGGCGACTCGATGCTGGACGCAAACGCAAGCAGGGCCGCCAGCACGTAGAGCAGTCCCAGCGGTGGCCGGCCGGCGGCGGTCATCAGCGCAAGAGCCAGGCAGCCGGCCACCGACGCCAGCTGGCTCACGATCAGCAGCCGACGGCGATCGAATGCGTCCGCGATCGCTCCGGCGGCCAGCGACCCCAGCAACAGCGGGCCCAGCGCCGCGAGGCCGATCAGACCGACGGCCAGTGACGATCCCGTCTGGCGATAGACCTGGTAGGGCAGGGCGACCGCCGCCAGCTGCGATCCCGCCGAGGCGAACAGATCGCCCACCCACAGCCGCCGGTAGGGCCGCGAGTCGCGCAGCGGGGAGACGTCGAGCCAGAGCCGCCCCAGTCGGCTCACGCCGTCGTGGTTCGCGCCCGCGCGGCGCGGCTGCGCGCGCTGGCGCGGGTCGTGCCGTCGAGCGTCACCTTACGCAGCCTGACAGCGTCTGGCGTCACCTCGACGCACTCGTCCTCACGGATGAACTCAAGCGCCTGATCGAGCGAGAGCAGCCGATGCGGGATCAGGCGTACCAGCTCGTCCGACGTGGACGACCGCATGTTGCTCAGCTTCTTCTCCTTGGTCGCGTTCACGTCCAGGTCGTCGGAGCGAGCGTTCTCGCCCACCACCGAGCCCTCGTAGACCTCCTCGCCCGGCCCGACGAACAGCGTGCCCCGCTCCTGCAGGTTGAACAGCGCGAAGCTCGATGTCTTGCCATTGCGATCGGCCACCAGGCTACCGGTCGGCCGGGTGCGCATCTCGCCGTGCCACGCCTCGTAGCGGTCGAACACGTGATGCAGGATGCCGGTGCCGCGCGTCTCGGTCAGGAACTCGGTGCGAAAGCCGATCAGGCCGCGGGCGGGCACCAGGAACTCCATCCGCACCCAGCCCGAGCCGTGGTTGACCATCTGCTCCATGCGGCCCTTGCGCAGCGCCAGCATCTGCGTGACCACGCCCACGTAGTCCTCCGGCACGTCGACCGAGAGGTGCTCCATCGGCTCCTGCAGCTTGCCGTCAACCAGCCGCGTAACGACCTGCGGCTTGCCGACGGTCAGCTCGAAGCCCTCGCGGCGCATGATCTCGACCAGCACCGCCAGCTGCAGCTCGCCGCGGCCCTGCACCTCCCACGTGTCGGGGCGCTCGGTGTCGAGCACGCGCAGCGAGACGTTGCCGACCAGCTCCTGGTCGAGCCGCGTCTTGACCAGCCGGGCGGTCAGCTTCTTGCCGCTGCGGCCGGCCAGGGGCGAGGTGTTGATGCCGATCGTCATCGCCAGGCTGGGGTCGTCGACGTGGATCACCGGCAGCGGCCGGGGATCGTCGGGATCGGCGATCGTCTCGCCGATGGTGACGTCGGGCAGGCCGGCGATGGCGATGATCTCGCCCGGGCCGACCTCCTGCGCGTCCACCCGCTCCAGCTCCTCGGTCACGAACAACTCGGTTACCTTGACGCTCTGGATCGAGCCGTCAGCCCGGCACCATGCGACCTGCTCGCCGCGCCGCAGCGTGCCATGGCGCACGCGGCAGAGTGCCAGCCGGCCCAGGTAGGGCGAGGCGTCGAGGTTCGTAACCAGCGCCTGCAACGGATGCTCGGGGTCATACCGCGGCGCCGGCACGTGCGCCATCAGCATCTCGAACAGCGGCTCCAGATCGCTGCCGGGGAAGTCCGGGTCGAGCGTCGCCTGGCCGGCGCGGGCGTTGGTATAGACGATCGGGAACTCGATCTGGCCCTCCTCGGCGCCGAGATCGAAGAACAGCTCGTACACCTCGTCAACGACCTCGGCGATGCGGGCGTCCGGGCGGTCGATCTTGTTCACCACCAGGATCACGGGCAGCCGCGCCTCGAGCGCCTTGCGCAGCACGAACCGGGTCTGCGGCAGCGGCCCCTCGCTGGCATCGACCAGCAGCATCACGCCGTCCACCATCGTCAGGCCGCGCTCCACCTCGCCGCCGAAGTCGGCGTGGCCGGGCGTGTCGATGATGTTGATCTTGACGCCGCTGTGCCGCACGGCCGTGTTCTTGGCCAGGATCGTGATGCCCTTCTCGCGCTCCAGATCCATCGAGTCCATCACCCGGTCGGCGACCGTCTCGTTGTCGCGGAAGGCGCCCGACTGCCACAGCATGGCGTCCACCAGCGTCGTCTTGCCGTGGTCGACGTGAGCGATGATGGCGACGTTTCGGAGGTCGTCTCGGGTGGCGCTCATGTCCCGAGGTTAGCTTGGACTCATGCGGTGGGCGCCAGATGGTTGATCGATATCCCCCGTGTGTCCTGGGCGGCGAGAACCGAGTCTCGCAAGGACGCAGGGAGCGTCAATACTTGAACGTATTGACGCGACCGAGGACACCGCGAGACGACGTGTTCGCAGCCGCAGCCACCCCCAGCAGTTGGCCGGAGATCGACCGGCCACAGCGGCCAGGCTCGCGTGGGATATCGATCAACCATCTAGCGCGAGCAGCGGCCAGATCGCGTCCACGACCCGCTGCGGCCAGGTTTCCGGCAGGTCGCCGCCGGTCAGCATGCGCTGGATGCCGGCCCCGAACAGCATCGCAACGATCATCTCGGAGTCCAGTCCGGGCCGCAGCACGCCGTTTGCGACGCCCGCATCGAGCACCGCCCGCATGCGCTGCTGGCGGGGGGCGATCACATGGCGTTCGAATTCCTCCAGCATCTCGGGGTGTTCCTGGCGGTTGAGGTAGAGCGTGCTGCAGATGGCGACACCGTCGCACTCCCGCACGCCTTCGCGGAACGTCGTCATCATGGTCACCAGGAAGCCCCGCACGTCATCCGGATCGCTCAGCTCGGCGTCGTCTGGGTAGGAGC
The DNA here is from genome assembly GCA_033856975.1 of Gaiellales bacterium. Classification (GTDB taxonomy): domain Bacteria; phylum Actinomycetota; class Thermoleophilia; order Gaiellales; family JAICJC01; genus JAICYJ01. Next base: position 12,062 of record JAWVEC010000049.1, on the reverse strand, counting down.
CGACCGCGGCGCAGACCAGCTCCGGCTTGGTCGGGTAGCGGCGGTAGACGGTGGCGCGGGTGACGTCGGCCATCGTCGCCACCGCCTCGATCGAGGTGCGCTCATACCCCTGCTCGGCCAGCAGGCGAAGCGTGGCCGCGATGATCTCGCGGTCTGCGTCCTCGTTCCGTGGCCGTCCCGGCCGCCGCTGCGGCTGCTCCATGGTCATCGAATCGCTCCTCGGATTTGACACCGACACACTGGTTTTGATACACAACTGTACCGTATCGTAAACGACGTGGAGATTTGTCGCAATGAACTCTCAATCCTCTGACCGCCGCTGGCTCGCACTGATCCTGCTGTGCGCCATCCAGTTCATGGTGGTGCTCGATATCTCGATCGTAAACGTGGCGCTGCCGACCATCAAGACCGCGCTCAAGTTCTCAGAAGCAAACCTGCAGTGGGTGGTCAGCGCCTACACCCTCACCTTCGGCGGATTCCTGATGCTGGGCGGCCGGTTGGCCGACCTGCTGGGTCGAAAACGCCTGTTCATGGCGGGCCTGGTGCTGTTCTCGGCCGCGTCGCTGGCATGCGGACTGTCGCAGTCAGACACGCAGCTGATCGTGTTCCGTGCGATCCAGGGGCTCGGCGCCGCGATCATCTCGCCGGCCGCGCTGGCGATCCTGACCACGACCTTCCAGGAGGGCGAGGAACGGAACAAGGCGCTCGGCATCTGGGGCGCGATCGCCGGCATGGGCGGCGCCGTGGGAGTGCTGCTGGGAGGCGTCCTGACCGACAAGGTGAGCTGGGAGTGGATCTTCTTCATCAACGTGCCGGTGGGCCTCGCGGTGATCGGGTTCGGGCAGCAGTTGCTTGAAGAGAGCAAGGTCGAGATGGAGACGCGGAGCTTCGACGTGCTGGGAGCGATCACCGTCACAGCCGGCCTGACCGCGCTCGTCTACGGCCTGGTCACGACCGCCAGCCACAGCTGGACATCTCTCATCGTGCTCGGCTCCCTGGCCGCATCCGCGGTGCTGCTGGCCCTGTTCGCCGCTATCGAGACGCGGGCGGCGTCACCGCTTCTGCCGTTCTCGATCTTCCGGCTGCGCTCCCTGACCGGCGCCAACATCGTCGGGTTCCTGATTGGCGCGGCGATCTTCTCGATGTTCTTCCTGCTCTCGCTGTACATGCAACAGGTGCTGGGATACTCGGCGCTGAAGACCGGCTTCGCCTACCTGCTGGTGGCGATCACGATCATCATCGCCGCCGGAGCCTCACAGGCGCTGGTGACGAAGATCGGCGTGCGCACCGTGCTGGCGGCCGGCATGGCGTTGACCGTGGCCGGGCTGCTCTGGTTCTCGCAGGTCTCGGTCGGCGGCAGCTACGCCGTCGACCTGGTGCCGGGCTTCATCCTGGCCGGTCTCGGTCTGGGCTTCTCGTTCGTGCCGGTGCAGATCGCGTCGCTGGTCGGGGTCGGGCACGACGAGGCGGGCATCGCCTCCGGCCTGATCAACACCTCGCAGCAGGTGGGCGGCGCGCTGGGCGTGGCCATCCTCTCGACCATCACCGTGACCCGTGTGAATACCTACGTGCACGACCACGCCCCCAGCGCCACGGTCGGTCAGCACGCGCTGGTCAGTGGATTCGAGATCGCGTTCCTGGTCGGCGCCGCACTGGCGTTGGTGGGACTGATCGCGACGCTGTTGTTCATCCCCCGCCACGTCGCCCTCGACGCCAATACGGCCGAGGCCGATCCCAGGCTGGAGCCGGAGCCGGCCTAAGCAGCTCGCTTCTACGAAGTGACGACGCGCTCTACCGCGGTTAGCCAGCCCCGGTAGAGCGCGTCCGCCTGCTCGCGGTCCACGGACGGCTCGTACCGCGCCCCGCAGCGCCAGACCGCGGACAGCTCGGAGGTGTCGCGCCACATTCCGATGCCCAGACCGGCCAGTGCGGCGGCACCGATGGCCGTCATCTCGCGCTCCACGGCCACCTCCACCGGCAGCCCCAGCTGGTCGGCCTGAAACTGCATCAGCCACGCGTTGGCGGCCGCGCCGCCGTCGGCGCGCAGGTTCGACACGCCATCGGGAATCGCCTCCACCACGTCGCGCACCTGGTAGGCGATCGCCTCCAGCGCGGCCCGCGCCAGGTGCGCCCGCCCGGTGCCCCGGGTGATGCCGCAGATCAGGCCGCGCGCGTCGGGTTGCCAGCGCGGCGACCCCAACCCGGTCAGGGCAGGGACGAAGTACACGCCCTCGTTGCCCTCGATCGACCGCGCCAGCTGCTCGCTCTCGCCGGCCTCCGCCAGCACGCCCAGTCCGTCTCGCAGCCACTGCAGGGCGGCCCCGGCCACGAACACTGAGCCCTCCAGCGCATAGACGCCGGGCTGGGCCGCGGCCGTCCGCAGCAGGCCGTGCGGCGGCCGATCCGGCCGGCTGCCGTCGTTGACGAGCAGGAAGCAGCCGGTGCCGTACGTGACCTTGGACTGCCCGGGCGCGAGGCAGGCCTGACCGAACAGCGCGGCCTGCTGATCGCCGGCAACGCCCGCGATCGGCACGGAGGCGCCGCCGATCTGCGCCTCTCCCCGCACCCCGCTGGAGGGGACGATGTCGGGCATCAGGTCGCGCGGCACGCCGAACAGCTCCAGCAGCTCGTCGTCCCAGTCGAGCTTCGAGAGCGAGCAGAGCAGCGTCCGCGAAGCGTTGGTGGGATCGGTGGCGTGCACTCGGCCGCCGGTCAGCTTCCAGATCAGCCACGAGTCGATGGTGCCGGCGGCGAGGCCCTGCGGCGATGAGGCGGCGTGCTCGAGCAGCCACGCCAGCTTGGTGGCCGAGAAGTAGGGGTCCGGCACCAGTCCGGTGCGCTCCCGGATCAGCTCGAACGGCAGCCGCGCGCAGGCCTCGGCGGTGCGACGGTCCTGCCATACGATCGCGGGTGCCACCGGCCGGCCCGTCGCTCGCTCCCACACCACCACCGTCTCGCGCTGGTTGGTGATGCCGACACCCCGCAGCTCGGACGCGCGCACCCCGGCATCGGTCAATGCTGCAGACGCGGTCTCGACAACCGACGCCCAGATCTCCTCCGGATCGTGCTCCACCCAGCCCGGCTGCGGAAAGTACTGCCGGATCTCCCGGTAGCCGCGACCTCGCACGGATAGCGACTCGTCCACCACGAGGCAGGTGGTGCCGGTCGTGCCCTGGTCGATGGCGAGCAGCATCTCGCCGCCAGCCTATCGGGTGCGCAGCACCAGCAGCCGCGCCACGGCCAGCGCGCAGCAGCCGATCAGGATGGCGTAGACGGTGCGCGCGCCGGCGGCCTGGATCAGCCCGCCCGCGGCCAGCGCTCCGGCGAAGCTCGACCCGCCCCAGGCGAAGGCCAGCAACCCGTTCACCGCGCCCGCGCCCATGCCTGACCGGGTCGCGCCGCGAACGCCGAGCGGAAAGGCAACCGTGTACATGACCCCGAGCGGCGGCGCTCGCAGGAGCAGCATCGACACCACCACCGCGGCCGCGCCGCTGGCCAGCACGGGCAGCATCACCAGCGCACATAGCGCGGCGCAGACCGTCGTTACGCCCAGCGAGACGGCGGCCGCGCCACGCCGCGCTGCCAACGCGCTGAACAGGATGAACAGCGCTGCCGCAACCGACAGCGCGACCCCGATCCAGGCAGCCGATCGGCCGCTGTGGTGGAGCTGGGCGGGCGCCACCAGGTTGACGACGCCGTCCGCGAACCCGCCCAGCAGCATCACCACCAGGGCGCCGCCGATCAGGGCGTCGCGGCGCGCCAGGCCCGCGATCTCGCGCAGCGGGTGATGGGCGTGGGCACGCTCGCGGCCGCGATCGCCAAGTGCCAGCAAGACCACGACGCCGGTCGCAGCACCGGCCAGGATCAAGAACGGCGCCGCCCGGCCGATCTGATCGGCCAGCACTCCGGCAAATGCCGGCCCCGCCATCGCGCCGATGCCGGCCACGCTCACCACCATCCCCAGTGCGCCCGGCCGCTCCTCACCGGCCGAGTCGGCCAGCCAGGAGAGGCCGGCCGACCACACCACGGCAGACGCGACGCCGAACGCCGAGCGGGCGGCCAGCAGCGTCCAGAAATCCGGTGCCAGCCCCTGTCCAAGACAGGACAGGGCGAGCAGGACGCCCCCTGCCAGGGTCACTCGGCGCGATCCCAGACGATCGGCGGCCACCCCGGCCGGGATCGACCCGGCCACGATCGCCAGGCTGGCCACCGACAGCAGCGCTCCCGACCCCAGCCCGCCCAGGCCGAAGTCGGCGCTGTAGGACGGCACCAGCGGGACGATCGAGAGCAGCATCACCTCGTCCAGCAGCACGAGCGCGTAGATCAGAAGCAGAAGCCGTTTCACCGGCCGAGTCTATGGCGCCTGGATGCCGCGAGGCGGCGTCGGCGGCATCCACTACCGTGCGTGCCGGTGAGCCTTCCGATCCTTCGAGTTCGTGAGTCGCGACGCGCCAGCCGCGCCCGGATCCTGGTGCTTGGCCCCTCGACGGTGGAGGTGGTGGTGCCGGAGGGCACCTCCGCGCGCTGGGTGGAGCGGTTCGTGGAGGAGCATCGCGGCTGGATCGACCGCCGGCTGGCGGCCGCAGCCGACCTGCCCCGGCTGGGACTCGACCGGCCCGGCGTGGTCTGGATCGAGGGTCGCGCCGAGCCGCGCCCCGCGGGCGACGTGGAGCAGTGGTATCGCCGTCAGGCGCGCGCCGCGCTGACCAGCGCCGTGCGGCGCGAAAGCGAGCGGCTGGCGATCGTGGAGTGGCAACGCATCCGCGTCGCCGATCAGCGCAGCCGCTGGGGATCGTGCTCGATCCGGGGCACGCTCTCGTTCTCGTGGCGGCTGGTGATGGCGCCGCCCGAGGTGCTCGAGTACGTTGTGGTGCACGAGCTCTGCCACCTGCGGCACATGGATCACTCGCCGCGTTTCTGGCAGCTGCTCGACAGCGCCTGGCCGACCCGGCGAGAGCAGCAGTCCTGGCTGCGATCACACGGCGCCGAACTCCACGCCTACGCGCCGTAGATTCAGGGCGCGGTGTTGTCGGTGGTGGCGCCACCGTCGGTCGTGCCGGTCGTCTCGGTGACCGTCTGCGTAACGGTCTCTGTGGTCGTCTCTGTGATGGTTACCGGTGACGGCAGGTAGATCGTCCCCTCCTGACGGAAGGCGGACGAGGCCACGATCGGCCCTCGGTGACGCGCGGACAGGTATCCGACCAGCGTTGAGCCGCCGTTCCTGACCACGGCCGCCGTGCGGCCCGATCCCAGCAGACGCACGATCGTGGTGGCGCGGCCGACCGTCGTCCTCACCACCGGCTGCTGGACGGTCACCACGCGCAGGCGCTGGCCTCCGAGGGTGAGCGTCCGCGTGCCACCGGACGCTGACGGCTGCGAGCTGGCCTCGATGCCGACGACGAATCCGCCGAACAGCAGCGCCAGCAGCGCAACCCCGATCAGGAACGACCTGACCGGGTGGTCGAAACTGCCCTGATACCCGGGGTCTCGCATGTGTCCACGCTAGCAGACGCCGTGTGGCCGGCACCGTCGCGCCCGACGATACCGGCCACCGCTCCCCCAAGTTCAGCGTTCCACGATCCTTCGAACGGCCATCAGTCCGGAGAGCCGCCGCACCCCGGGCGCAGCGATCACCGCTGCCGCTGCCGTCGTCGTTGCGATTGTTGAGGATTGAATCACCGTAGACCCCCCGCTTCGATGAACCTCTCAATCACGGGGTAGCGGAGTCCGCTCGGTCCGTCAACGCTTGGCACGAATCGTTTACGAAATCCGTACCTGCATGAGTGCCCCACTTGATGAGTGATTCCATATCCAAAACAAGCGCAGGATCGGGCCCAGGACACGCTGAACATGGAATCAACCATCTAGGATCGGGCAACGATGCACGAGATCGCCGAGTTTCTCAGCGTCCAGCCCCCGTTCGACACGCTCGGCGATGACGAGCTGGCCGAGGTCGCGGCGGCCATCGAGATCGAGTTCGCCGCCGCCGGCACGATCATCCTCGAGCAGGACGTGGCCACTCCCCAACACGCCTGGGTGGTGCGGCGCGGATCGGTCGAGCTGCTCGACGGGCAGCACGTGGTCGACCTGCTGGGCGAGGGCGAGATGTTCGGGCATGCCGCGCTGCTCTCGGAGTGGCCGACGGCGCTGGCCGTGCGGGCGTACGAGGACACGCTCTGCTACCGGATCCCGGCCGATGTGATCCGCCCCGTGCTGGGCCGGCCGGCCGCGCTGCGGTTCGCGGCGCGATCGCTGGCAGGGCGCTACGAGATGCGGCGGCCGGAGATCGACCCGCTCTCGACCCGGGTCATCGACCCCGCCCACAAGCTGGTCGGCGACCTGCTGCGCGGCCCGGCGGTGATCGCTGCTCCGTCCATGTCCGTGCGGGCGGCGGCCGAGCTGATGGTGGAGGCGGGCTCGACATCGCTGCTGGTCGACCTGGGCGACGGGTTCGGGATCGTCACAGATCGCGACCTGAGGACGCGGGTGGTGGCGGCTGGCGCTGCGCCCGAGACGCCCGTCTCGGAGGTGATGACAACGCCCGCCCGTACCATCTCGGCGGATGCCACCGGTGCGGACGCACTGTTCGAGATGCTCGACCGCGGCGTGCGCCACCTGCCGGTGCTGGACGCCGCCCGAAACGTGGTGGGAGTGATCTCCGACACCGACCTGCTGGCGGTCGAGACGCGGACGCCGTTTCATCTCCGCCGCGCGATCGGCGTGGCCGCGAGCGTGGACGAGGTGGTGGCGGCCGCCCGTCGCCTGCCGGCGACGATCATCGCGCTGCACGACGCGAGGGCGGCGGCGGGCTCGATCGGACGCGTGATCGCAACCGTCAACGACGCCCTCACCCGCCGCCTGATCGAGCTGGCCGAGGCGGAGCTGGGCCCGCCGCCGGTGCGCTACACCTGGCTGGCGCTGGGCAGCATCGCCCGCCGCGAGGCCTTCCCCAGCTCCGATCAGGACAGCGCCATCGCCTGGGAGGGAGACGGCGAGGACGCCGAGGTGGCGGCGGCCGTGCGGGCGATCGCAGCCCGGGTCGTCGACGGCCTGGAGCGCTGCGGCATCCCGGCCTGCCCGAACGGGGCGGTGGCCTCGAAGCCCCTGTTCTCCCGGTCGCTGGGGCGGTGGGAGTCCGCGGCGCGGTCGTGGCTGGAGGATCCCGACCAGACGAAGGCACTGATCCTGACCTCGGTGCTGATCGACGGACGCCCCGTGTGGGCGGCAGACGTCGCCGCCGGGCGGCTGGCGCGCGTCTTCGCCGGCGCTCCTGACCACCCGCTGCTGCTGCACCGGCTGGGCGTGTTCGCGATCGCCCATCGCGTTCCGACCGGATTCTTCCGTGACTTCGTGGTGTCGGACGACGGCAGGCGCCGCGGCACGCTCGACATCAAGTCCGGCGGCCTGGTACCGGTGATCGACCTGGCGCGCTGGGCGGGCATGGCGGCGGGCGCGGGAGCCGCGTCCACCACCGCCAGGCTGGACGCGGCCGAGGCCGCCGGGACGCTGCCGTCGGAGGAGGTGGCCACGCTGCGGGTGGCGTTCGAGCTGTTCACCGACCTGCGCATGCAGCACCAGGTCGCGGCGCTGCGCGAGGGCCGGGCACCCGACGACAGCATCGACCCGAAGCGGCTCGAGCCGCTCACCCGCCGCTACCTCAAGAACGCGTTTCAGGCCGTCGGCCAAGTGCAGCGGACGGTCGCGAACTCGATGGGCCTGCGACCGCGATGAGGCGGCCATCGTGGCGAGACTGCCGGCTACTGGTGGTCGACGTCGAGCTGACCGGGCTCGACCGGGCGCGCGACGAGGTGATCGCGTTCGGAGCGGTGCCGATCGAGGGCGGGCGGATCGTTGCCGGTGGGATGGTCGAGGGCCTGGTGCGCCCGCGCCGCGACCCGACAGCCGAGTCGGTCGAGATCCATGGCATCAGGCCGCAGGATCTGGCTCTGGCGCCGCCGCCACCGGAGGCGTTCGCTCCGCTGGTCGCGGCGCTACCGGGAACCACCCCGATCGCGCACGCGGCGTGGGTGGAGCGCGCCTTCCTTGGGCCCGCGCTGCGCGGCGCCGGCAGCCGGCTCGCCCGCCGCATGATCGACACGGCGGAGCTCTGGCGGCTGCTTGGGATCGTCCGCCACTCGCACGATCCCGGCTACCGCCCGCTGCGTGAGATCACCGAGGCGCTGGGGCTGCCCACCCACCACCCGCACCAGGCGCTGGGTGACGCGCTGACCACGGCGCAGGTGTTCCTGGCGCTGGCGACCCACCTGGAAGCGCTGGGGCACGGCAGCCTGCACGATCTGACCCACGCCGGCGCCCGCATCGCCACCCACGCCACGTTCCACGGCGGGCGGCGCTGAAACGAGCTTCTACAAGGCGTTGATCTCGGCCACGGTGCGGGCCAGCTCGGTCGACAGCGGGCCAGGGATGCGCTCGCCGAACAGCTGCGACAGCGAGTCGTAGTACCAGAGCTGCTCGTCGCGGCCGGCGCCGAACTTCTCCCACGCCACCGGCCCCTCCCGGCGCAGGTCGCCCAGCGTCGAGCGGGCGTTGTGCAGCTTGTCGGCGCAGGCCACTCTCAGGACATCCGGCGGCGCTGTGCGCATCCTGTCGATGAACGCCTCCTTGCGGCCCCGCCATGGCGGCTTGGGTTGCTGATCGGTGTCGCTGCAGGCCTCCACGATCGCCGCCACCCGATCGCCGAATCGGCGCCGCAGATCGTCCAGGTTGGTGCGGTGGCCCTGATCCTCGATCGCATCGTGCAGCAGCGCGGCGATCGCCTCGTCCTCACTGCCGCCGTCCTCCAGCACCAGCGCCGCCACCGACAGCAGGTGCGACAGGTACGGGATCTGGCTGCGCTTGCGGGCGTGGCCCTGGTGGATCTGAGCCGCAAATGCCAGCGCCGTCTCGAATCGGTCTGTGAGCACGCGCGGATGCTACTCCGGCTCAGCCCGCCGCTATCCTCATCTGCCGTGCCCGACCGGCCCCTCGATACCGATCCCGTCACCAGCGAGCGCGAGGCGGAACGGCTCTCGCCGGCGCCGCCGGTGCCCGCGGCGGGCTCATCTCCGCCGGCCGGCATGCGCCGGCTGCTCCGGATGGCCACAATCGACACCGGCCCGCTGCGCCGCCATCGCGACTTCCGGCTGCTGTTCGCCGGGCAGGGGATCAGCTTTCTGGGCTCGATGGTGACCTACGTCGCGCTGCCCTATCAGGCCTACCAGATCTCTGGCAGCTCACTGGTGGTCGGCCTGCTCGGGATCGCCGAGCTGTGCCCGCTGTTGGTGACGGCGTTCCTGGGCGGGGCTCTGGCCGACGCCAGAGACCGTCGCCGGATGCTGCTTTTGACCGAGCTGTCACTGGCGGTCGCCTCCGGCGTGCTGCTGGCGAACGCCGCGCTGCCCCACCCGCAGCTATGGCTGCTGTTCGTGGTCTCGGCGGCGATGGCCGGCCTGGACGGGCTGCAGCGCCCCTCGCTGGAGGCGCTGACGCCGCGGCTGGTCGACCGCGACGAGATCCCGGCCGCCAGCGCGATCAGCTCCTTCCGGATGACGATCGCGATGATCGCCGGGCCGGCGCTGGGCGGGATCCTGATCGCCGGCTTCGGCCTGCCTCTGACCTACGGCTTCGACGTGCTGACGTTCCTGATCTCGCTGCTGCTGCTGCGGCGGCTGCGGGCGGCGCCGCCGGCGTCGGATCAGGCAACGGTCAGCCTGCGCAGCATCGCCGAGGGCATCCGCTACGCGGGCGGCCGCCAGGTGCTGCTGGGCACCTACACGGTCGACATCGTGGCCATGTTCTTCGGCATGCCGATGGCGCTGTTCCCAGCGTTTGCGCACGAGTTTGGCGGTGCCGGCGTGTTGGGCCTGATGTACGCCGCGCCATCCGTGGGATCAATGCTGGCGACGCTGACCAGCGGCTGGACGAGCCACATGCACCGGCACGGTGCGGCGATCTGCTTCGCCGCCGGCGGCTGGGGACTGGCCGTTGCCGCGGCCGGGCTGGCGCCGAACCTGGAGCTGGCACTGCTCGGGCTGGCGGCGGCCGGCGCGGCCGACATGATCTCGGGCATCTTCCGCTCGACCGTCTGGAACCAGACGATCCCGGACGAGCTGCGCGGCCGCCTGGCCGGCATCGAGCAGGTCAGCTACTCGACCGGGCCGCTGCTGGGCAACGTCGAGTCGGGGCTGGCAGCATCGCTGGTCGGGGTGCGGGGCGCGATCGTGTCGGGTGGCGTGCTGTGCGTGGCGGGCGTTGTCGTGGCGGCGATCGCATTGCCGACGTTCTGGCGCTATGAAGCAAGCGACGAGCCGGTCGCCGCCGTTCCGGCCGCTACGGGCTGAGACGAAGCTCGACGCACGCATCGGGCACGCCGGTGACGGGATACCAGGCCCGGATCGCCGCCGTGCCGGGCAGCAGCGGCGGGTCGTGACGGGCCTCGTCGGCGGTGAGCGGGAACACGCGCACACGGCCGCCGGTCAGCGCACCCAGCTCGAACGCGCCGCTGCGGCGGGCCTCGATCAGGTAGAAGGCCGCCAACGCCAGCGCGGCCAGCAATGGGTTGCCGTCGCGGCGGCCATACCCCAGCCGGCCGTGTGAGATCGCGGCCGCCTCCGCCGCAAGCTCGGCCACCTGGGCCGAAGGCGCGCCGCTGCGGTGCGTCGACTCGACGTCCGCCGGCTGCCGGAACACCGCCGCCGCCGGCTGACCCGCCGGGTCGAAGTGCCCGGGCATGGAGAGGCCGGCGATGGCCGGATGCAGCTCCACCACCAGCTCGGTGGTGAGCAGCAGCAGCTCATCGGCGAGGGCATCTGGATCGAGCATCGGTGCAGTCTCGCAGCCTGGCGTGGAACGGGTCGGCCATACTGCCGCCGTGGGCCCCTCTCTGAGCGAGCTGGACGAAGGCATCGTGCGCATCACGATGCCCCTGCCGTGGGCGCTCGACCACGTCCACTGCTACGCCGTGGCGGGGCCAGAGGGATGGACGCTGATCGACTGCGGGCTCGGCACCCGGTCGACGCTGGCATGGTGGCGGGAGGCGCTCGATCAGCTGGACGGCCGCCCTGTGGAGCGGATCGTGATCACCCACTACCACCCCGACCACATCGGGGCCAGCGCCGAGCTGGTCGCCCTGACCGGGCCCGGCGAGGTGGTGCAGGGAGCTCTCGACCGGCGGTTGACGGTGAAGGCATGGGTGGAGGACGACGGTGGGGAGTTCGAGCGGTACCTGGCCGACCACGGCATGCCCGCGGACATGGCCGCAGAGTCGGCCACCGCCGAGGGCCGCACCGCCGTGCATCCCGCCGAGCCGACGCTGCTCGTCTCGGAGGGCGACGCCATCAAGCTGGGCGACGAGAGCTACCGCGTGCTGGAGCTGCCCGGCCACGCCGACGGGCACATCGCACTGCTGGGACTGCGCAGCCGCCGTCTGTTCGGCGGCGACGTGCTGCTGGACGAGATCACGCCCAACGTCGGCCGCTGGCCGGACACGGAGGTCGATCCGCTGGGCCGCTACCTGGAGACGCTGGGCCGGCTGTCGGGGATGGCGCCCAGCATGGTGCTGCCCGGGCACGGCCCTGCGATCACCGACGCGGCCGGCCGCGCCGCCGAGATCGCCGGCCACCACCACCAGCGGCTGGACGACACCGCGGCGGCGCTGGCGGCGGGCGCCGAGTCGGCGTGGGAGGCGGCGCAGCTGATCTGGAAGGACGAGCCGCTCGGGTTCCACGAGCAGCGATTCGCCTTGGTGGAGGCGATCTCGCACCTCGAGCGGCTGGAGGCGGATGGCCGCGCCGACCAGCCAACGACACGTCGCTGGCGGCCGGCGCAGGCTGTTTGATCTAGCGTCCGAACAGGCCGGACAAGAGGCCGGTCTTCTGCTCCACCGGCTCGGAGCGCGGCTCGACCGGAGCCGGCGCCCGCAGCTTGCAGGCCACCTGGCCGTGCTTCTCGAAGTAGCGCTGATGGTAGTCCTCGGCCTTCCAGAACGTGGTGGCTTCGGTGATCTCGGTCACGATCGGCCGGCCCAGATGCGTCTGCATCGCCTGCAGCGAGGCCTCGGCGGT
>JAWVEC010000048.1:0-6191 GCA_033856975.1 Gaiellales bacterium | reverse complement strand
TTGGAGTCAAACACTCATGAAGCTGGCGTGACCTGGATGTGACGTGGTTGTGACTCAGCCGGCCGGCCAGGCGGCGCGGAGCTTCTCGAGCGTGTGCGAGAGGTGCTCCGGCATCACGCGGACGTCGGCCAGCACCGGCATGAAGTTGGTATCGCCCGACCAGCGCGGAACAACGTGCAGGTGCAGATGGCCCTCGACGCCGGCGCCCGCCGCGCGGCCAAGGTTCATGCCGCTATTGAACCCCTGGGGCGCGAAGGCGGTGGTCAGCGCCTCCACGGAGTGGTCAAGCAGCCGCCACATCTCGGCCCGCTCGTCGTCGTCCAGCTCGCCGGGCAGCGCCAGATGACGGTACGTCGCCACCATCACGTGGCCGCCGGCGTACGGATACAGATTCAGCAGCACGAACGCACGCTCGCCGCGGTGCACGATCAGGGCCTCGTCGTCGTCGAGCCCGGGCTTGTCGCAGAAGATGCAGCCGCTCTGGTCGCCGGCGGCAGCGACGTACTCCAGCCGCCACGGCGCCCACAGCCGCTCGGTCATCAGATCCAGCGCTTCCAGCGGAAGTAGCCGAGCATGCTGGCCGCGATCGCGATCATCCCGATCACGACGTCGTAGAACCCGTGGTGCGCGTTGTGGAACGGGATGTAGGCGAAGTTCATGCCGTAGATGCCCGAGATCAGCGTCAGCGGCAGCATGATCACGCTGAACACCGTCAGCACGCGCAGGATGTCGTTCTGCTTGTGCGCGATCACCGACTCGTTGGTCTGCTCCAGCGCATCGACGACCTCCTTGTAGTTGTCGAGCTGATCCCAGATCCGCTCGGCGGAGTCGACGATGTCGTCGAAATAGACCTCGAGGTCATCGGATAGGTAGCGCGTTCGCGCTCGCTCCAGCAGCCGCAGCGTTGCCCGCTCGGGCTTGATGATCTTGCGGTAGGCGATGATCTCCTGCTTCACGTTCGAGATGTCGCGTGCGACGTCCTCGGAGCGGCGCTGCTCGAAGATCGCGTCCTCCAACCGGTCGAGCTTGAAGCCGATCTTGTCCAGGATCGGGAAGCAGTAGTCGAATAGCTCAGAGAGCACCTCGTAGAGCAGGTAGCCGGCACCCTTCGACATGTACTCCTCGCGCAGCTCCGTGTTTGAGCTCAGCCGGGAGAACAACCGTCCGACCGGCTTCAGCGGCACGTTCGGCAGCGTGATCACGAAGTCGGGGCCGACGAATATGTTCAGCTCGGCCGCGTTCAGCCGCCCGACCGCCTTGTCGAAGCGGGGTACGTGCAGCACGACGAACAGGTAGTCGTCGTACTCATCGATCTTCGGCCGCTGCCGTGTGGACAGCACATCCTCGAGGTCGAGCTCGTGGAAATCGAAGTTCTCGGCCAGGTAGGCCGTCTCGATCGCGGTCGGCGCCTCGATGTTGAGCCAGCGCAGCCCACCGAACTCGAGCTCAGAGACCAGCGGCTCCGTGCGCGCGACGACCTGCCGCTGGGATCCCCGCGGCCGCCGGCGGACTGTCCTCGGGATCCGGCGCAGGTTCGGCATCAGGTGTCAGGGTCGTGAGCACGGGCATGGCTCCAGTGTACCTGTCAAGAACGCCCGGCGTGGGGTGGAGCGCGACGCCGGGCGCAGTCAGTATCGGCACCGGCGGCCGGGTTGTGTAGCGTGTGCCGATGGGCGAACCACGCCAGGGCACCGCCGACGAGCACCTGCTCGAGCGTCAGGACACGGCATTTCTGCACACCGATCCATGGCGCATCCACCGCATCACCGCCGAGTTCGTCGCCGGGTTCGACCGGCTGGCGGAGGTGGGGCAGGCGGTGGCGGTGTTCGGATCGGCCCGCACATCGGCATCGGATCCGATCTACGAGGCCGCGCGCGAGACGGCGGCGGCACTCGTGGCGGCCGGGTTCGGGGTCATCACCGGCGGCGGGCCGGGCATCATGGAGGCCGCCAACCGCGGCGCGACGGAAGCCGGCGGCGTCTCGATCGGCTGCAACATCGAGCTGCCGCACGAGCAGTACCGAAACACCTACGCCCAGATCGCGATGGAGTTCCGGTACTTCTTCGTGCGAAAGACCATGTTCGTCAAGTACTCCGAGGCCTTCGTGGTCTTCCCCGGCGGGTTCGGCACCTTGGACGAGCTGTTCGAGGCGGTGACACTGGTGCAGACCGGCAAGATCCACCGCTTCCCGGTGGTGCTGTACGGCCGCGAGTACTGGTCGGGGCTGCTCGAGTGGATCCGCGACACCGCCGTCCCGGCCGGCAACCTGACGGCCGAGGAGCTGGGCATCCTCGAGATCGCCGACACGCCCGAGCAGGTCGCACAGATCGTCAGCGACTGCACCTCAGGCGCCTGCGAGCACCCGCATCATCCTCCGCCGCGCTGAGCCCAGATCACCCGGCCCTGACTACGCGACCGTCTTCTGCCCGGGCATCCTACGAGCCAGCCTCACGGCGTTCATCAACGAGCCGCCGTCAGCGACCTGCAGGTTTGGAAGCACGATCCGAAACAGCGCTCCGCCCGACGGCGAGTGACCCGCTACGACCGATCCGCCATGTGCCTCGGCAATCGCCCGCACCATCGGCAGCCCCAGGCCGGCGCCCCCGGAGCCCCCGCCCCGGCGTGCGCGCTGGAACCGTTCGAACACGGTCGCGAGTCGCTCCGGCGCGATCCCCGATCCCGAGTCGGCCACCTCGATCACGCCATCGCTGCCGCGGGCGCTTGCGACGATCGAGATCAAGTCCCCAGCGGCAGTGAACCGGAGCGCGTTCTCGATCAGTGCGTCCAGCGCATGGCCGATCTGTTCCGCATCGACCACCACAGCACCGTCGGTCAGCGTGTCGACGTACCACTCGCGATCAACCGTCGGACCCCAGCGTCTTGCACAGTCGACCACAAGCTCTTCCAGCTCGATCGGCTCCGGCCGGAGGAACCCGGTCTGGCCGGCCGCCGCCAGGATCAGAAGCCGGTCGGAGATTCGTGACAGCCGCTCCAGCTCCTCCAGGATCACGTCGGCGTCGGCTCCGGTCTGAGCCCCAGGATGCGCCTCGCGGATCAGGTCAGCGTGCCCGCGCGCGACCGCGATCGGCGTGCGAAGCAGATGCGAAGCATCGCGCGCGAACGCGCGCTCTGTCTCGGCCGATCGCCGCACCTCGGCAACCGCCGCCTCACGTCGCCTCGCGTGCCAGACCATGGCCAGGAACATGGCGGCCATCAGCGGGATCTCACTCAGCTCGTCGAAACCAGGCCCGCCCGCCGCCTCAGCGCTGTGCACCAAGCCCATGCCGGTGACCACACAGACGATTGCAAGCACGATCACCGTGTTTCGCGTCGTCCACACTCGATACCCGTAGAACAGCCCCAGGCTGACCCAGATGAAGTGGAACGGCACAGTCGTCCAACGCGCCAGCTGCCATAGCACGGCAAAGTTCACCAGCCAGAACAGGCCCAGCCCGAACTCGCGCCAGTATCTACGCGCCCAGGAAGCAGTACCCAACACCGCGCACCGTCTCGATCGTGTTAGCGCCGACCTTCGCCCGCAGCCGCGCGATGTAGACATCGACGACGTTCGTGCCCGGGTCAAAGGTGTAGCCCCAAACCTGTTGCAGCAGCTCCTCACGGGTGCAGACCGAGCGGCTGTGTCGCATCAGCTGTTCGAGCAGGAGGAACTCGCGGGTCGACAGCGGACTCTGCCCGGCGGCCGTGATCACGACCCTCCTGCCCAGGTCGAGCTCCACCCCGCTGGCTTTCAACACCCGCTCGACGCTCCCACCGGAGCGGTTGTGCCGAAGGCGGGACCTGATCCGGGCGACCAGCTCGCCCAGCTGCACCGGCTTCACGATGTAGTCGAGCGCGCCGATATCGAGGCAGCGCACCTTGGTGTCGACGTCGGAGATCGCCGACATCACCATCACCCGCTGCTCCGGCTCGCGCCGCAGCGATTCCCGAAGCACCGTGATGCCGTCCAGCTCCGGAAGCAGCAGATCGACCAGCAGCAGGTCGTAATCCCCGGATCCGGCCATCTGCAACCCGCGCAGGCCGTCGCCGGCGCTGTCGACCGCGAATCCGTGGCGACTGAGCGCGCGAGAGACGAAACGGACCATGTTCGGTTCGTCGTCAACGACCAAGATACGGAACACTTGTGAAGCCCCCCTTGTGTTCTGGCTTGAAAAGTACTCCAGTTGGTGTGCAACGTCAAGGTTTGCGGCGATCACACCGTGTCGCAGTTACCCGGCGACAGGTGCATCTGCACGTGGAAGATTTGCTAGCTGAGCGGAGTGATCGCCTTGTGCAGCGCGATCGTCAGTGCTGACACCGAAGCTACTCGCTGCTCGACCTCTTCCAACTGCTCGACGTCGTACTGATCGCCCCAGATGTAGGCCAAGGCACCCGACTCGTACTGGAAGGCCGTGTGCGGAAACGCTCCCTCGACCAGCCGCACCAGCAGCGCGGGCGTGAAGATCCGCAGCACCACCGACTGATCAGCACCGTCGTTCACCGAGAGCGAGAAGCGGCGGTTGAACTCAACGCTCTCGGTCTCCACCAGGCGGCTAGCGCCGAACGCCGCTTGCAACTTGTCCAGGAAGCCGAGGCCGCGGTCGGCCAGCTGCATCGTGCGCACGCCCGTCGCGACGCCCATCGTCAATCGCAGCACCGTGTGGCGATGCTTGACCTCCTGCTGGTAGGTCTGGGTCTGAACGTTTCCGCTGGCGTCGGTTGATGTGCGCGTTCGCGTCTCGAACGTGGAGTAGGTGAAGTTGAAGATCGTGCCCGGCAGGCTGCAGATGGGGCCTTTGAAGCCGTCGCTCGCCACCATTCGCTGCCGGCCGCGGCAGAAGGCGACGTCGCCGGGCAGCGGCGGAGACTCGACGTAGCTCCACCCGCGCTCGCTCGCCCAGCTCGTCATCGTCTCGCGCTTCGCAGACGCCGAGGCGCGGGATCGAAGCACCGCGTAGTACGCGGCCGGCCCAGCGAGGGCCACCACAGCCCCCAGGACAACTATGAGCGAGGCGGTAAAGAGCCCGACGATCGCCACCGCGACACCCGGCAGCGATGTGAGCGCCAGCGTGCGCCGGAAGCCCGGAGCACCGGTCGCCGCGGCCAAGCTGGCATCACGTGCGGCGCGGAAGCGTTCGGCACTGGTCGGCATGCCCGACGAGTATGACGCACGGCGACGACGGCCCCGCCAATCCGGTGCGCATCATCGCTCGACGCGTCTCGGCCGCAGCTCTCCCGGTGCGCGCGGCGTGGCCCGGGTCCGGAGCGGAGGAATCCTGCCACGAGCGCGCAGTGCGACGAATGCGAGCACGGCCATCATCAGGACGGCGCCCACGATCGCAATCCGCGTCAGCACGGGCTCCAGCGGCCGCCGCATGACGCCGCCTCCCTCGATCTGCACCGGACGAGAGACGGCCGGGGCCCCGGCGGCCGCGACATCGCGCACGGTGGTCGCGCGCACGGCCGGGAGCCCGCTGCGCCTGACCACGGTACCGATCGTCACCGTGCCGGCGGGGAGCGTCGTGACGCCCTGCCACTGGTCAGATCCCAGCGGCGAGAGCGGTACCGTTTCCGGCCGCCCGCCCGCGCGGCCGATCGACAACGCCACGGCCATGATCGGGCCGGGTGCCGGTCTGCGCGTGCTGACCGCGCTGACCGTGACGAAGTTCTTTCCGGGACGATCGGGCTCCACGACCACCGACATGATCACGTCTCCGACGGTTGCGAATGTCTTGGCAGCGGCTGGGGCGGTGGCGGCCGGCTGGAGGCGCGGGCCGCTGCTCTCCCTGGCGGGCGCGCTCGCGGTCAACAGGGCGGCCGGTACCAGCGTCGCGGCCAGCACCGCCAGCTCCAACCTCGGCGCTCGTATCCAGGAGGCTCGCAGCGGCCGCGGCGCCCACGACGAGCGAACCGCCAGCGTGGTGACGAGGCCGATCGATCCCGCCATCACGAACAGCCCCAGCTTGACCATCAGCGTCTGCCCGTAGGCGGTGCTGACGAGGCTGTCGAGCGAGTGGACATGTGCGCCCATGATCGCGATGCCGCTCAGGGTCAGCAGGCCCACAATGACCGCGGCAAAACCTCCAAACGCGCGGGCAAGCGCGCGCGCCGAGGCCCGGCGGCCGGCCCGCAGCAGCACGTACATCGCAACGCAGAGAGCCGCCACGCCGCCCGCCCAAAGCGCAGCCGCCAGC
>JAWVEC010000047.1:0-17222 GCA_033856975.1 Gaiellales bacterium | reverse complement strand
CGATCGCCTCGGTGAGCGCGAAGCCGAGCCACATCAGGCCCTGAAGCTGGCCGCGCAGCTCGGGCTGCCGGCCGACCGCCTCGATCGTCTTGCCGAAGATGAAGCCGACGCCGATGCCGGGGCCGATGGCTCCGAAGCCGGTGGCGAGGCCCAGCTCGAGGGCCTTGGCCGCCTGGATGGTGGGATCAGTTGCTGCCACGTGAACTCCTAGTGGTCGGGGTGGATCGCTCCACCGATGTAGATGGCCGAGAGCGAGGCGAAGATGAACGCCTGAAGTGCGGCGATCAGCGTCGCCTCGAGGGTGAACAGTGCCACGCCCATGATGAGGCCGATCGGCTGGATGAAGTAGAAGGCCACGCCGCCGATCAGCGCGCCCATGGCCAGGAACACCGCGATCACGAGGTGTCCCGCCAGCAGGTTGAAAAAGAGTCGGAAGCTGAGCGACACGATGCGCACGAACTGCGAGATCACCTCGATCAGGGCGATCAGGATGATCAGGGGAGCGGTCTTGAACCCAAACGCCGGCATCCCTGAGGGCATCCAGCTCTTGAAGTACTTGAGCGGGCCGTTGTAGCGGATGCCCTCGATGTGGCTGGCCAGGATCGTGACCAGCGTCAGCGACAGCGTCACCGAGAGGTTCGCGGTGGCAGCGTAGATCTGCAGCTTGGGCACGTGCAGGCCGGCGATGTCGACCTTCTCCGAGCCGAACGGCAGCGGGATGAAGCCGATCAGGTTCATCATCCAGATGAACATGAACGCGCTGGCCACGTACGGAAACCAGATCCGCATGCCTTCCGCGGGCAGTCCCGCCTTGGCGATCTGCGTGTAGGCGACGTCGTACACCGCCTCGGCGGCGGTCTGCGAGCGGCCCGGCCGCAGCTCGAGGCCGCGCCGCACGACCAGCAGCGTCAGCACGATCGCGAGTGCTCCCGACATCCATATGTAGACGACGGCCTTGTTGATGTCCAGCCCCAGCGGCAGGTTCACGTAGGGGCTGTTGATGAAGTCGGTGAACTCCGAGACGGGGTTGAAGTCGGAGGCGGCGAGCAGCGGCAGCGTCACTGAGCCATGCCCCCGATCTGAGCCCGGATGTTCTTGTGGGTCAGGATCCGGATCGCGATGTCGACCGTGATCAGGAGCAGAAACAGCGCCACCGAGGAGACGGCCATCGTGCTGTCGTGGCGCGTGATCAGAAACAGCGCCAGCATCCCGATCCACGGCCGCAGCAGCATGCTCGCCCCCATCACGCCGACCGCGCGCAGGGCGCCCATGGCGGCGGCACGGCGCTCGACACGAGCCTGGATGAAGCGGTTCAGCGCCCACAGCGCGACCGCCCAGAACCATCCTTCGAGCGGCAGGCTGGCGACCAGGAACAGCGGCAGCGCGAGGATCGCCAGCAGCGCATCCACGTTGTGGACGGCAAACTGGGTGAGTGAGGACGTGTCGCGGCTCAAATGTCTCGGTACTGGCGGTAGACGAGGTAGAAGCTGACCGGGATCCCGATCACGGCACCCACGACGGCTCCCACCGTCGTTGCCCCCAGGAGCCTGCCGCCGGCGAGTCCCGCTGCCACACATGCGACGAGGGCGACCAGGAGGTAGATCCCGGCGGTGGCCGCTGACGCGGCCGGCCGCTGCTCGCTCATGCATGGCTCCGGTACTCGCCGCCGTACTGCTCCGGGCGGGCCCGCGCAGTATGCCAGATGTGGCGACTATGTGACAACCCGCAACCGTCCCTCTGGATGCCCGCGATCCCGCATCTGTTGCGAAAACCGCCGCTTGCAGCGATCACGCGGCACGCTCGCTTTGTGGCACCTCGCCCGTGCCCCGTCCCCGCATCAGCCCCAGCGCTTGCAGGTGGCGCAGCTTGAGGATCTCGAGCAGATAGATGACGTAGATCGAGGTTCCCACGGCCAGCGCTCCCAGGCCCCCCAGCACCAGGATCGCAACCGGATCCCAGCCGCGCCGGTGGCTGGGCACGAACCGGATCGCGAGCGCCAGCGCCGACAGCGACGTGCACCACGCGTACAGGTAGAGCGAGGTGCGGCGCTGCGACAGGCCGACGTTGGCGAGACGGTGATGGAAGTGCCAGCGATCGGCCTGATAGATCGGCTGCTTGTACTTGAGCCGCTTCAGGATCACGAACGAGGTGTCCAGGATCGGCAGCGCCAGGATCATCAGGGGAAACACCAGCGAGACGGCCGCGGCGGTCTTCAGCACGCCCTGGATCGACAGCGCGGCCAGCAGGTAGCCGAGCATCAGCGAGCCCGAGTCACCCATGAAGATGGTGGCCGGGTTGAAGTTGTAGATCAGGAAGCCGAACGCCGCCCCGGCCACGATGGCGCTGATGGCCGCGGCGTCGACCCGCCCCAGGGAGGCCGACAGGATGGCGAAGGTGAGCGATGCGATCGCGCAGAACCCGGCCGCCAGCCCGTCCATGCCGTCGATGAAGTTGACGACGTTGGCGATCGCGACGATCCAGATGATCGTCACCGGGTACTGCCACGGGCCGAGGTTGAACGGGCCGATGACGGGCAGCGTGATGTGATCGATCGTGATCCCCAGCGAGGCCGGGATCGACGCGATCAGGACCAGCCCCACCAGCTTGGCGCCCGGATGCAACGGCCGGATGTCGTCCAGCGCACCCAGCGTCGACATCAGCGCGGCGCCGGCGATAATGCCCCAGAAGCCGTGATCGTGGCCGAGCGCCAGCGCCGGAATCGCGATCGCACCCAGGATCGCGATCCCGCCCAGCAACGGCGTCGGCCGCTGGTGCAGCCGGCGGGCATCGGTGGAGGCGTCGACGACGCCCGCCATCCAAGCCGCCTGCGAGACGACCGGGGTGAGCAGCACCGCCAGCAGAAACGCGACCGCAAAGCCGACGACGGCCGCCTGATAGTCGATCAGCCCGCCGTTCATTGCCCGACAGCGTACAGGAGCGGCCGGTGCGACCGGTGCCGGGCGGCTGCCCGGGCGCTGCGCCGTTCACGCTCGACCCAGCAGCTCGGGATGGGGTCTGACCCTTCCCGCCCGCTTACCTGGTCCCGTACAACCGATCGCCGGCGTCGCCGAGGCCCGGCAGGATGTAGCCCTGCTCGTTCAGCCCGCGATCGAGCGCGGCGGTCAGCACCCGCACGTCGGGGTGCTCGGCCTCCAACCGCGCCACCCCCTCCGGTGCTGCCACCAGGCACACCAGCGTCATCCGGCGCGCGCCCTCGCGCTTGCACAGCGCGAGCGCAGCCGCAGCCGAGCCGCCGGTGGCCAGCATCGGGTCGAGCACGATCACGTCGCGCTGGGCGAGGTCGCCGGGCAGCTTGCAGTAATACTCGACCGGCTGCAGCGTCTGCTCGTCGCGGTACAGGCCGACGAATCCGACCCGCGCCACCGGCACCAGGTCGATAACGGCGTCCAGCATGCCGACGCCCGCCCGCAGCACGGCCACCACCCCCAGCTTCTTGCCGGATACCCGCCTGGCCTCGGTCATCTCAAGCGGCGTCTGCACCCGCACCGTCTCGAGATCGATCTCGCGGGTCGCCTCGTAGCAGAGGAAGGCCGCGATCTCGCCTGCCAGCTGGCGGAAGTCGCGGGTGGTGGTCTCGACGTCGCGCAGCAGTCCGAGCTTGTGCTGGACCAGCGGGTGGTCGACGATCGTCAGCGGCACGGCGCGCTACATCACCGGGTGGCCGTGCAGGAAGGCCGGGTACAGCGGCCGCGACGCCATCAGCTCACGGGTGCGCTCGCGCAGCTTGCCAAGGTCGGCCGCCTGGTCGAGCGTCTCCAGGATGATCGCGCCCACCTCGCGCATATCGGCCTCGTCCAGGCCGCGCATCGTCACCGCCGGGGTGCCGATCCGCACGCCGGAGGCGATCGTGGGAGGACGCTCGTCGTAGGGCACGGTGTTTCGGTTGACGGTGATCGCCACCTCGTGCAGCCGCAGCTCGGCATCCTTGCCCGACCACTCCGTGCCGCGCAGGTCGAGCTGCAGCAGATGGTTGTCGGTGCCTCCGGTCAGCAGCGTCAGCCCGCCGTCGATCAGCGTCTCGGCCAGCACCTTGCAGTTCTTGATGATCTGAGACTGGTACTCCCGGTAGCCCTCGCTCTGCGCGATCTTGAAGCAGACCGCCTTTGCCGCCACCACGTGGCACAACGGGCCGCCCTGGAGCCCGGGGAAAACGGCCTTGTCGACCGCCGCCGCATGCTCTTCGCGCGACAGCACCAGTCCCGAGCGGGGGCCGCCCAGCGTCTTGTGGGTGGTGGACGTGACGACGTCGGCGTGCTCCACCGGGTTGGGGTGCAGACCGGCGGCGACCAGCCCGGCGAAGTGCGCCATGTCCACCATCAACAGTGCGCCCACCTCGTCGGCGATCTCGCGGAAGCGGGCGGCGTCGATCACCCGCGGATAGGCCGAGGCGCCGGCCACGATCAGCTTCGGCCGGTGCTCGTGCGCCAGCCGCCGCACCTCGTCGAAGTCGATCAGCGAGTCCTCGCGCCGCACGCCGTAGGCATGCACGTCGTACAGCAGGCCCGAGAAGTTGACCTTGAGCCCGTGCGTGAGGTGGCCGCCATGGTCGAGCCGCAAACCGAGGATCGCGTCGCCCGGCTTGATCAGGGCGAAGTATGCTGCCATGTTGGCGGGGCCGCCCGCGTGCGGCTGCACGTTGGCGTGCTCCGCCCCGAACAGCTCCTTGGCCCGGTCGATGGCGAGCTGCTCGATCTCGTCCACCCACTCGCAGCCGCCGTAGTAGCGGCGGCCCGGGTAGCCCTCGGCGTACTTGTTGGTCAGCACCGAGCCGACCGCCTCCAGCACCGCCGGCCAGGTGAAGTTCTCGGACGCGATCAGCTCCAGCTGGTCGCGCTGGCGGCCCAGCTCGCGGTCGATCAGGCCGGCGATGATGGGGTCGGATTCGGCCAGGCCGGCCGTCTTGTACTGCTGCAAGGTCTGCTCGGCCGTGGCCACGAGAACCGCCCCCTTCTGGATCGTTCGGATCGCGGCGATGCTACTCGATGGCGGCGTCGAGCGGCTCGACCGGGAGACCGGCGGCCGCCCAGGCCTCGAACCCGCCCGCCAGGTCGGTCGCGCGTGAGAAGCCGAGCCGCTGCAGCGTGGCGGCGGCCAGGCTGGACGAGTAGCCCTCGTGGCACATCACGATCACCGGGCCGTCGAACGGCTCCAGGCGCTCGTCGAACCAGCCGGAGCTGGGATCGACCCGCCATTCGAGCACGTTTCGGTGGATCCGGATCGAGCCCGGTATCACCCCGCCCGCCACCCGCTGCTCGTGGCTGCGGGTGTCGATGATCACGCCGCCCTCGCGCACGGCGGCATCGGCCTCGTGCGGCTCCAGCCGCCGCAGCAGCTTTCGATCCTCCTCCACCAGCCGGTCGATCGGGGACAGCTCGCCGTCGTTCGTCATCGCAGAACCTCCAGTGCCTGGTCAAGGCCCGGCCCGGGGCGAAGCACGCTCGGGTCGGGTGTGGTCACGTCGATCACCGCCGAGGCGGTTCCGGGCAGCACACCGCCGTCCAGCGCGAACCCGCAGGCCTCTCGCAGCTCGCGAGGCACCTGGTCGAACCCGGCCGGCGCGGGCGCTCCGCGCAGGTTGGCGCTGGTGATCATCAGCCCGCCGACCGCATCCGCGAGCGCCGCCAGGGGCGGATCCAGCGTCGGCACGCGCACGCCGATGCGATCGTGATCGCACCCGCACAGGTGCTCGAAGCGGCGGCCGGGGTTGGGCACGATGAGCGTCACCGGCCCGGGCAGCAGCTTGCGGCAGATCACCGCCGCGGCGTCGGGCAGCTCGGGCAGCTCGCGCAGCAGCTGCTCGACGCTGCCCAGCATGATCGCCGTCGGCTGCTCGGCCGGCCGCTGCTTGAGCCGGTAGAGGCGGGCGCAGGACTCGGGCAGCCCGGCGGCGCAGGCGATGCCGTAGACGGTGTCGGTGGGCAGGATCGCCAGCTCGCCGTCGCGCAGCCGCTGCTCGGCGCCGGCCGGGACGGCTAGCTCCACGATGCCCACACCACCCGCTCGATGCCCGCCAGATCGCGATCCACGTCGCCGCCAACGTAGCCCAGCCGCTCCAGCTCCGCCACCAGCCAGGCGGCCTGGCCCGCCCCGCACTCCAGCGCGAGCGCCCCGCCCGGCATCAGGTGCTGAGAGACCTGCGGCAGCAGCCGCCGGTACAGCTCCAGGCCGTCCTCCCCCGCGACCAGCGCCAGCCGGGGCTCGAAGCCTGCCACCTCGGGCTCGAGCGTCTCCAGCTCGGCTCGCGAGACGTAGGGCGGGTTCGAGCAGACCAGGTGGAACCGGCTGTCGCCGATGCCGTCCAGCAGGTCGGAGTGCACCAGCTCGACGTCCAGCTCCAGCCGCTCGGCGTTGCCGCGCGCGACCGCCAGCGCGTCCGGGGAGACGTCACAGCCGACCACGGTCAGGTCGGGCCGTTCCTGCTTCAGCGCCAGCGCGATCGCGCCCGAGCCCGTGCCCACGTCCAGCACGGCCGGCTGCTCGACGCCGTCCAGCAGCGCCAGGCAGCGCTCGACCAGCAGCTCGGTCTCGGGCCGCGGCACCAGCACGCGGGCGTCGACGTCCAGCATCAGGTGGCGAAACCCCCACTGCCCGATCACGTAGGCGACCGGCTCGCGCTGGCCGCGGCGCCGCACCAGCGACCGGCAGCCGCCCAGCTCGGATTCCGACAGGGGGCGCTCGAACTGCGTGTAGAGCTCGATCCGAGACAGGCCGAGGCTGTGCGCGAGCAGCAACTCGGCGTCCAGGCGAGGAGTCGGGCTGCCGTGCGTCTCGAGATACTCAGTCGACCGGCGCAGCACTTCGGCCAGCGTGATCACCCGGACGCGTCCGCCAGCTTCCGGCGTCGATCCTCGGCAGCCAGCGCTTCGGTGAAGGCCTGCAGGTCACCGGCCAGCGCCGCCTCCAGGTTGTGCGTGGTGAGTCCGATGCGGTGATCGGTGACGCGGTTCTGTGGGTAGTTGTAGGTGCGGATCTTCTCCGAACGCTCGCCGCTTCCGATCTGCGCCAGCCGCTGCTGCGATGCCTCCTGCTGGGCGCGCTCGCGCTCGGCCTCGAACAGCCGCGCCCGCAGGATCTTCATCGCCCGCTCCTTGTTCTGCAGCTGCGAGCGCTCGTCCTGGCAGGTGACCACGATGCCGGACGGCTCGTGCGTGATGCGCACGGCCGAGTCGGTGGTGTTGACGGACTGGCCGCCGTGGCCGCCGGAACGGTAGACGTCGATGCGGAGATCGTTCTGGTTGATCTCGAGGTCGACCTCCTCCGCCTCGGGCAGCACCGCGACCGTGGCGGTCGAGGTGTGGATGCGGCCCTGCGACTCGGTCGATGGCACGCGCTGCACGCGGTGGACGCCGCTCTCGTACTTGAACACCGAGTAGGCGCCGTCACCCCGGATCTCGAGCGCCAGCTCTTTGAATCCGCCCGCGTCACCGGGGTTGGCGCTGAGCGTGTCGGTCTTGAAGCCGCGCGACTCGGCGTAGCGCATCAGCATCTGGGCCAGGTCGCCGGCGAACAGCGCGGCCTCGTCACCGCCGGTGCCGGCGCGGATCTCGACGATCACGTCCTTGTCGTCGGCCGGATCACGCTCCAGCATCTCGAGCCGCAGCTGCTCCTCCAGCTCGACCAGCTCGTCGCGGGCCTCGGCCAGCTGTTCCTGGGCGAACGCGCGCATCTCCTCATCCGCGTCGGACAGAATCTCGGTCGCCTCGGCCTGCTGCGCGGTCAGCTCGCGCCAGCGCTGCGCCAGCGCATGCGCCTTCGAGAGCTGCTTGTGGCGGCGGGCGGTGTCGGCGTACAGCTTCTGATCGGCGACCAGCGCGGGATCGCCGAGCTGGCGCTCCAGCTCGGCGAAGCTGCGTTCGATCTCTGCAATCAGGGGCTCCATGGCAGCGGGAAGGATACTCGCGGCCCGCGCGGCGGTCGGACTCACTCCAGCCGCCTCGTCACACATCTGCAACGCAACGGTGCGCAACCAAGAAAGGGGTCAGACCCCTCCGCGGGCGCCGTCACACGTTTGAGGCATGGCCGCGCCGCCGGTTGCGACTGCGCGACACACTGTGGACGCGGTCGTCGTGAGGGGTCAGACCCCTAACACGGGAGCGGCGACAGAATCGCACGCTCCGCGCGAATCTTTACGCCATTACCTCAACCGGGCTGACGCCGTGTCCGGCCTGCGCTCGCTCTTCGGCGGCGAGAACATCCTTGAGCGCGTTGATCGAGACCTCGACCTGGTCGAGCGTCGGCTCGCGGGTGGTCAGTCCCTGCAGCCACAGCCCCGGCGAGAGCAGTCCGCGCACCAGCCGGTTGTGGGGATGCTTGCTGCCAAACCGGATCAGCTCGTAGGCCAGGCCGGCGATCACCGGCAGCAGCAGCACACGTGAGGCGATCAGCAGCGGCCACGAGGGCCGACCCACCAGCGCGAACACGAACACCGCGATCACCATCACCCACAGCAGGAAGGCGGTACCGCACCGCAGGTGGATCTTGGAGTACGACTGCACGCGCTCCGGCGTCAGCTCGGCGCCGTCCTCGTAGGCGTTGATCGCCTTGTGCTCGGCGGCGTGGTACTGAAACACGCGCCGCAGATCGGGGATCAGCGAGATCAGCGCCAGGTAGCCGATCAACAGGCTGACCCGGATCACGCCCTCGACCAGCACGAACACGATCGTGGAGTGGATCGGAAGCAGGTCGGTCAGCAGCGCGGGCGACACCTTGAACACGATTACCGTGAAGCCGATCGCCATCGCGAACGCGAAGATCAGCTGGCCGCGGGTCAGCTCACCCGAGACCTCGCCGTCCTCACCCTCCTCGGCGGACGCCACGCTGGCCGAGATGGCGAGCGCGCGGAAGCCGATCGCGAGCGACTCGCCCAGGGCGACCACGCCGCGGATCACCGGCAGCCGCAGCCAGCGGCGGCGCGAGGCCGGGCTGGTGACGACGTTCGAGATGCACGAGACGCCGCCGTCGGGACGGCGCACGGCCACCGACCAGGAGGACGGGGTGCGCATCATCACGCCCTCGAGGACGGCCTGTCCACCAACGTTTGCGCTCATTGCGGGTCCACCATGCTTGGCATCATTGTCGGCACCAGCGGTCCGCGCAATGAGCGCGATCGTTTAGGGAGCGGTCAGGAGGAGCTTCGGGCCTGTCGGCGACGGAACCGCTCAACGCGTCCGCCGGTGTCGACAAGCTTCTGCTTACCCGTATAGAACGGGTGGCACTCCGAGCAGATCTCGACCGTCAGCTCGGGCTTGGTGGCGCGGGTGAGGAACTCGTTTCCACACGAGCAGTGCACCCGGGCGACCATGTAATCAGGATGAATCTCAGTCTTCATAATGACTTCATCGTAGCATGGCCCGCAACCGCTCCACTGCGGCCGTCACGGCGTCCGAATCGACGTCCAGATGCGTCACGAAACGCACCGTCCGGCGGTCGATCTCGCCGCAGAGAACACCCACCCCGGCCATCTCCGCGATTAGCTCGTCGACCGGCGTTCCGTCCAGCACGGAGCCGAACACGATGTTCGTCTCGACCAGCTCGGGATCACAGCGCATCCGCCTGCCGTCGGCCAGGCCCTCGGCCAGCAGGCGGGCGTTGGCATGGTCGTCGGCCAGCCGCGCGACGTGGTGTCGGATCGCGTGCAGCGCACCGGCGGCGATGATGCCCGCCTGGCGCATGCCGCCGCCCAGCAGCTTGCGGCTGCGGCGGGCGCTCTCGACCAGTTCGGCGCTGCCGGCGACGGCCGAGCCGATCGGCGCGCCCAGGCCTTTGGAGAAGCAGATCGAGACCGAGTCGACGTCGCGCACGATCCGGGCCGGGTCGCTGTCGCTGGCGACGGCCGCGTTCCACAGCCGCGCGCCGTCCATGTGCACCCGCAGCCCTCGCTCGTGCGCAAACGCTGCCACGTCGTCGATCCGCTGCTGCGGGTAGATCAGGCCGCCCTGCTCGCCGACCGTGTTCTCGATGCAGACAAGGCTCTGACGGGCCTGGTGGATGTCCTGCGGGTCGCGCACCCAGTCCGCCAGCCGATCCGGGCCGGGCATGCCGCGCTCGCCGCCGATCATGCGCGTCTGCACGGCTGACAGCACCGCCGTCGCGCCCGACTCGTGCAGCACGATGTGCGCCAGCTGATGTATCAGGATCTCGTCCCCCGGCCGCGTCTGCACCCTGATCGCGATCTGGTTTCCCATCGTGCCCGACGGGACGAACAGGGCGGCCTCCTTGCCCAGCATCGCCGCCAGCTCGCGCTCCAGCTCGATCACGGTCGGGTCGTCGCCCCAGACGTCGTCTCCCACCTCGGCCTCGGCCATGGCGCGGCGCATCTCCGGCGTGGGACGGGTGACGGTGTCGGAGCGGAGGTCGATGGCGGCCATGCAGCGGACAGGCTACCGTGAGCGGCGCGGCGCGGTACCCGGACGCGGGGCGACCCAGCTCGGGTAGCATCGTCCGCCATGGCACGGCGGCCGAGCGCATACCCACCCCCGGTCAAGGTGGGCGAGTTCATCCAGGCGCCCGAGGCGGGCGAGGACGAGCGGATCGACGTGGGCGTCGCGTTCGTGGGCGCCGGCCCGGCCGGCCTGGCCGGCGCGATCCGGCTGTCGCAGCTGTTGGCCGACGATCCCGCCACCGCCGAGCGGCTGGGCGAGACACCGATCGCGGTGCTCGACAAGGGCCGCGTGGCCGGCGCGCACCTGCTTTCGGGCGCGGTCGTCAATCCCTCGGCGCTGCGCGACCTGCTGCCGGGTGAGGACGTGGCCGCGCTGCCGGGCTGTTACGGCCCGGTCACCAAGGAGGCCGTGTACCTGATGGCCAAGGGCTTCGAGATCCGCATCCCGACGCCGCCTCCGTTCCACAACAAGGGCAACCTGGTTTTCTCGCTGTCACAGCTTGGGCGCCACCTGGCCGACCGAGCTGAGCAGCTCGGGGTGATGGTGCTGCCCGAGGCGGATGCCCAGCGGCTGCTGGTCTCGGGCGGAGCGGTGCGCGGTGTCAAGACAGGCGACAAGGGGCTGGGCCGCGAAGGCGAGCCGCTGGCCGCCTTCGAGCCGGGGGTCGAGGTGCATGCGCGCGCGACCGTGCTGGCCGAGGGCACGCAGGGCCACCTGGCCGGCGCTGCGATCCAGCACTTCCGACTTGAAGGCCGCTACCCGCAGGTCTGGAGCCTGGGCGTGAAGGAAGCTTGGAAGGTCACGCGGCCGCTCGACCACGTCATCCACACGCTGGGCTGGCCGTTTCGCACCACCCGCAAGGATCGCGAGGTGGGCGGCAGCTTCATCTACCCGATGGGGCCGGACATGCTGGCGATCGGCCTGGTGCTGGGCCTCGACTATCGCGACGCGACGCTGTCGGTGCACGACAGCCTGCAGCTGTTCAAGACGCATCCGATGGTGCGCGCGCTGCTGGAGGGTGGCGAGCGGATCGGGTGGGGCGCGAAGACCATCCCCGAGGGCGGCTTCCTGGCGCTTCCGTCCAGCCTCTCGATGCCCGGCGCGGTGCTGACCGGCGACAGCGCCGGGTTCGTCAACGTGCCCAAGCTGAAGGGCATCCACTACGCGATGCGGTCGGGGATGCTGGCGGCCGAGGCGATCTACGAGCAGCTGGCGGCCGGGGCCGACCCGGCCAAGCAGGGCGTGCTCGACGGCTATGACCAGCGCGTGCGCGCGAGCCACATCTGGAGCGACCTGCGCAAGGTGCGCAACATGCGCCAGGCGCTGGGCAAGGGCTTCGCGGTGGGCGGGCCGCTGGGCGGCCTGATGGACATCACCAACGGTGCGGTTCCGGGCGGGGCGTGGAAGTTCCACCGCGACTCCGACGGCGAGGTCGAGCCCAACCCGGGCAAGCGCGTGTATCCGGCAGCCGACGGCAAGCTCACGTTCGACAAGCTCTCCAGCGTCTTCTTGTCGGGCAACAGGAGCCGCGACGACCAGCCCAACCACATCCGGGTGCAGGAGAACGTGCCCCGCGAGGTGGCCGAGGCGTGGATCGCGATGTGCCCGGCTGCGGTGTACGAGATCGGCCGTGACGACGGCGGCCCCACCGTCCAGCTCAAGCTGGCGCCGTCCAACTGCGTCCAGTGCGGCGCGATCACCGCCAAGGGCGGCCGGCTGACGCCGCCCGAAGGCGGCAGCGGCCCCGAGTACACGCTGATGTAGTCAGGCGGCCGGCGCGTCCAGCCAACCCACCACCTGGAACCAGGGCGGCTCGGCCAGCGGGTTGGCGGCGATCGTCATGCCCAGCCGGCGCATGACGGCGATCGAGGCCAGGTTGTCGTGCATCGTGGTGGCGACGATCCGCTCCAGGTTCAGTTCGGAGAAGCAGCGCTCGATCACGGCGGTGGCGGCCTCGGTGGCATAGCCGTGGCCGCGATGGGCGGGCGCGAGCGCCCAGAACAGGCCCACCTCGGGCCGGAAACGGGTCGCCCCGTCAGCCACGCCCGCGAACCCCGGCAGCTGGCGAAACGGGCCCATCGAGGGCACCACGCCGATCAGGCCGACAAGCTCGCCGGTCGCCCGCAGCGCGATGGCGCGTTCGCCGTAGGGCGGCTGATGGAGCTGCTCCAGCTGGTGGTAGCCGGCCACCGTCCACTCCAGCCAGCCCGGCTCGGCCTGGCCGGTCGCCGCGGCCACGGCGGCCCCGTCGGCGGCGGTCAGCGGACGCACGATGAGACGCTCGGTGGTCAGCTCCGGTAGGGCCACGTGGCGACTCTAGATCAGGTGACGGGCGCCGCGGCCAGGTCGACCACGATGTGGGTGATCGGCTGCGAGAACTTCTCGCGCGCCCGCTCGACCGTCTTCTTCTCGAGCCAGTTCGAGCGGTCGGGAGGATGGGTCGAGATCACGATCTCGTCCGCCTCGAACTCGAACAGTGCGTCCTCCATGGCGCGCACCGGATCGGAGTCACCGACGGCGCCCCGGGCGGTGATGCCCTCAGCGCGCAGCGCCTCGATCGAGCCTTTGAGGCGCACCTCCGCCTCCTCGCGAGCGCGGTCGACATCGGCGAACAGGTGCCGCAGCCGCGAGTTCAGCGCGGGGGCGACTACCAGTATCTCGGTGCCCGGCCCGTCCGCGCGCGTGTGCAGGTGCTCGAGCAGCTCACGGCCCGCCACCGTCTCGTTCGCAACCACCAGGATCCGCCGCTCGGCCATGCCCGGACTCTAGCTCAGATCGTGACGGGTGTAGCGAAGTAACTTCTAGCCGGTCTCGGAGCGAAGGGATGCCTCGCGGAGCTCCCGCGCCGGCAGCTCCAACCGCCCGATCTGAAGCCCGGCTACCGGCCATTCCCAGACCAGTGTGATCGACCCGGCTGGTGACATTGAGCCGACCCAATAGCAACCGTCCCACCAGAGTCGACCGCCGTGGCCGTGTCGCATGCGGAACGCCGGGCCGACGGGACGAAAGGATCCGAGATGCTCGAGACTGGTCGCCGTGCGGCCGTCATCGAACTGGACGCCTATCCGGAACAGCTCGTCCGGTAGGTGGTCTGCGCCGGCGGACTCCCAACTGTCCGGGCCGAACCGACCCCAGTGGTAGTTGTACCGTGCCGTGCGCGTGCGGTAGGCGAGAATGAACTCGAACCCGTCGGAGTACGCGATAACCCGCCGAACGACGAGGGCCAGTTCGTCGGTTCGCGCGAGCGTCGCCTGATAGCCAACCGGGACGCCTATCTCGCGTTCTGGTGGTTCGTACCATTCGGGAAACGCGTCGTGGTGTGGCGCCGGCGGGGGCCAGAAGAAGTCGCTCATACCGGCAGCCACAGCCGCTCGCAGTCCGCCGCCGCATCGAGGAACACGTCGGCGTCAACCCTGTGCTTCGCTGCGCGGAGGTGCATCCGCGGCCACGAGCAACAGAAGGTCACTGTGCCGGAAGGCGGCAGAGGCCAAAGGAAGTAGTTGCCTGTTGCCCGCGGCGGCCCCCCGCCGTACCTGATGTCGCTCAGAGCGATCGGACTCGGAGGCGAGGACGCGTCCGGATCCCCGGGATCGTCTGTTGACGCTCTGCGGCCATCGGCGTATTCGACAGATAGGACGAAGTCGGCGTGTACGGTGTCGCCGTCGGGTTCGAGCAGCGACACCTCCTCGTCGCCGTCGGCGGCGATCAACGCCACGATCGCGAACCGTATGCCGGTGGAGTAGACGTCCGCTTCGGTCAGGTAGATGTCCGCGCCGGTGGCCCGAGCCAGCAGGATGTGAGGCACCACGGTGCCCGGCATCTCGTTCACCGGGGGGCGCATCCACCACCCCCAGTCATCCTCGAACACGGCACCTCTCGGGCGTGCGAGACCGCTCATGAGCCGCCACTCTCCTCGACGGGCCGCTACCGCGCCGCCAGCGCCTCGGTCAGCTTCGGCAGAACGGCCAACAGGTCGCCGACCACGCCCAGGTCGGCGAACTCGAAGATGGGCGCGTTGACGTCCTTGTTGATGGCCACGATCAGCCCCGAGTTGACCATGCCGACCTTGTGCTGGATCGCTCCGGAGATACCACAGGCGACGTACAGCTTGGGCGACACCGTCTTGCCCGTCTGGCCGACCTGCATCGAGTAGGAGCACCAGCCGGAGTCGACCACCGCGCGCGTCGCCGCCACCTCGCCGCCCAGCGCCCGCGCAAGCTGCTCGACCACCGGAATGTTCTCGGGGCCGCCCAGCCCGCGGCCGAACGCCACCAGCACGTCCGCTGCGGTGATGTCGACGCCACCCGTCTCGGCCTCCTCGCGACCGACCAGCGTCGCGCCGCGCGACCACTCCTGCACCGTCACCGGCACACGCTCGACGGGCGCGGCCGAGCCGGAGCCCTCCGCCGAGAAGGCGTTGGCGCGCGCCAGCACGATCGCCGGCGCGGAGGCGAAGGTCGACTCGACCATGACGGTGTCTCCCAGCGCCGGCCGCACGGCGACCACGCCCGCCTCGCCCAGGGAGAGCTCGGTCGTCTCGCAGTTGATGCCGGCACCCAGCCGCGCGGCCAGCCCAGCCGCGACGTCGGCCGTGGCGACGCCGGCACCGAACAGCACAACCGTCGCCTCCCGGGCGTGAGGCTCGAGCGCGTCGACGACCGGCTGTGGCAGGCCGTCCGCCAGCACCGGGTCGTCGGCGACCAGCACGCGGTCGGCGCCGTGCTCGCCCAGCGCGGCCGCCCAGCCGTCGTCCAGGCCGGAGCCGGCCACGAACGCCACCGTCTCGCCGCCCAGCGTCGAGGCCTTGCGCAGCGCGCCCAGGCTGTTGGGCGCGAACGCGTCGCC
Source organism: Gaiellales bacterium (assembly GCA_033856975.1). Taxonomy (GTDB): domain Bacteria; phylum Actinomycetota; class Thermoleophilia; order Gaiellales; family JAICJC01; genus JAICYJ01. Next base: position 1,974 of record JAWVEC010000047.1, on the reverse strand, counting down.
ATCGTGATCGACGAACACCAGGATCGTCGCCACCTAGATCACACCCCTCTCGGCCAGGAACTCGACGATCGCGGGGGCGCTGTCTCCGCCCGAGTCCTCGATCCTGCGGCCCGCATCCTTGGCCGGCGGCGGCGAGGTGCCGGCCACGACGCTGCGTGCGCCGGCCGATCCGACTCGGCTCGTGTCGAGCCCGGCGTCGGCGGCCGAGAGCAGCTCGGTCGGCTTCTTCTTGGCGCCCATGATCGCCTTGATCGAGGGCAGGCGGGCGGTGTTGATCGCATCCGAGACCGAGATCACGGCCGGTAGCGGCGCCTCGACCACGTCGTAGCCGTGCTCGGTCTGGCGCTTGGCGCGCAGCTTGCCGCCAGACACCTCGAGGTGGGCGACCTGCGTCACCAGCGGCCGCCGCAGGTGGTCGGCGACCGCGGCTGCCATCACGTAGCAGTCGGCGTCGGCGGCCTGCTGGCCGAGGATCACCAGATCGGCGTTCTGCTTCTCGAGCACTGTCGCCAGCGCGTATGCCGTGCCGCTGATATCCGACCCGGCCAGCGCCTCATCGGTCAGCAGCACCGCCCGGTCGGCGCCCAGCGCGAGCGCCTTCTGCAGCGGTCGCTGGGCACGCTCCGGCCCCATGCAGACGGCCACGATCTCGTCCACCTGCTCGCCCGACTCGCGGATCCGCAGCGCCTCCTCCAGGCCGTGCACGTCGAACGGGTTCAGCTCGCTGTCACCCGAACGGTCGAGCCGGTTGGTGGCGGGATCCAGCCGCTTGTGGCTGGTCGCGCTCGGCACCTCTTTGACGCAGACTGCGATGTTCAAGCCCTCTCCCCCTGCATACGAAGTTGCTACTTGCCGATGAACGTTGGATTGCGCTTCTCGACGAACGCGCGCAAGCCCTCTTTGGCGTCCTCGGTCGAGAACATGAGCGAGTACAGATCGGCCTCATGCACCAGGTTGCCGCCGATGTCGCCGTGCAGCGCCCGGTTGGTCGACTCCTTGGCGTAGTACAGGGCGACGGGGCTCTTGGAGGCCATCTGCTGCGCAAGCTCCATCGCCTTCGCCATCAGCTCGCCACTGGGATACACGTGCTGCACCAGGCCACGCTCCAGCGCCTCCGCGGCATCGACCATCCGGCCGGTCAGGATCAGCTCCTTGGCGTAGCCGATGTTGGTCGCCCGGGCCAGACGTTGCGTTCCGCCCCAGCCCGGGATCACGCCCAGATTGATCTCGGGCTGGCCGAAGCGCGCGTTCACGCTGGCCAGCCGCACGTCGCAGGCGAGCGCGATCTCACAGCCGCCGCCCAGCGCGTAGCCGTTGACGGCGGCGATGGTGGGCTTACGCATCGTCTCGAGCTTGTGCGCGATCTCCTGACCCAGCTCGGAGTAGGCGCGTGCCTCGAGCGGCGTCTTGCCGTCCATCTCCTTGATGTCGGCGCCGGCGATGAACGCCCGGTCGCCCGCTCCGGTGATGATGATCACGCCCACCGTCTCGTCGCCGCCGAGGTCGATCAGCGTGGCCAGGAACTCCTCCAGCAGCGCCGTGTTGAGCGCGTTGAGGACGTCCGGCCGGTTGACGGTGACGGTCGAGACGCGGCCGTCGGCGGTGATGCGAAGGCCCGCCATCAGCCCGCCAGCCGCGTGTTCAGGAAGTCCACGATCTGGGCGGTGGGAGCGCCCGGCGTGTAGACCTCGGCCACGCCCAGCCGCTTCAGCTCGGCGATGTCGTCGCCCGGGATCGTGCCGCCCACCACCACCAGCACATCCTCGGCGCCCTGCTCCTTGAGCAGCGCCAGGATCTTGGGCACCAGCGTCATGTGCGCGCCCGACAGGATCGAGATGCCAACCGCGTCGGCGTCCTCCTGGATCGCCGTCTCGACGATCTGCTCCGGCGTCTGGTGGAGACCGGTGTAGATCACCTCCATGCCGGCGTCGCGCAGCGTGCGGGCGATGATCTTGGCGCCGCGGTCGTGGCCAT
>JAWVEC010000046.1:0-27809 GCA_033856975.1 Gaiellales bacterium | reverse complement strand
GCCGGTGAAGAGCGCCAGCACCGCTTCGTTGCGGGTGAACCCGCGCAGCAGGGTCAACGCCCCCACACCGTGGCGACGCAGCTCGGTGGCCATGCCAAACGCCAACCGCGCCACCGCCGACTTGGCCACGTCGTAGACGAGGTTGCCGAGGTAACGGCCGCGGTCGCCGGCGGCCGTTCCGATGATCAGACCACCTGCACGGGCGATCATCAGCGGCGCCGCGTGGCGGGCTGCCAGGTACTGAAACCGAATGCCATGGTCGATCATGCGGCCCCAGTACTCGGACGACTGCTCCCAGAACGGCTGCGTGAAGCCGCCCGGGTCGTACTCCTCATAGCCGCCCCAGGCGTTGTTGACCAGCAGGTCGAGCCGGCCGTCCTGCTCATCCCTGACGCGCGCGAACAGGGCGGCCACCTGACGCTCGTCGCCGTGGTCGCAGACGGCGGCGATGCCACAGCCGCCCACCGATGTGACCAGCTCGGCGGTCTCGTCGACCGTGCCCGCTGTGCCCTCGCCGCCTGGCGCAGCTCGGGTGCTGCGACCGGTCACATAGACGGTCGCGCCGCACTGTCCCAGCACCTCCGCGACGCCCTTCCCCACCCCGCGGCTTGCGCCGGTCACGACCGCCACCCGCCCGCCCAGGTCGGGCGTCGCCCAGCTGGCGGCCGGCTCAGCCATCGAACAGGGTCAGCTCGGGGGCTGCCTCGCCCTTCAACACGTCGTAGTTGAGCTCGACAAACAGGTAGCCGCGGGCCTCGCACATCACCCGCGCCTGCGGAGCGATCTCGGGCGCGACCAGGATGCCGCGGCAGGGCGCGTGGGCAGGGTCGAGGTCAACGCGCTCGCAGTAGCGGGTGAGCTGCTCGACGTGGGCGGCCACCGCCCGCGTCCGCTTCACCTCGACCACCACCGTCCGGCCGTCGCTGTCGCGGCAGAACAGATCGATGGGACCGGTGTCGGTGAAGCGCTCCCGCTCGAGCACGACCAGGCCGGCCTCGATCGTCTCCGGCGCGCGCTCGAGCAGCACGTGGATCTGGCGCTCGGCGCCGTCGCGCTCCAGCAACGCCTCGTCCACCAGATCCAGCGCCGAGTCCTCGAACACCTCGTGCAGCACGATCACCAGCGACTCGTCCGAGGCCGGCCGGTAGACGCGGATCACGTCGCCGTCCTGACTGACAGTGGTCGGGCCAGGCATGTAGTTGAGCGGCTTGTAGCCCTTGTCGGCGTGCACGCAGAGCGAGCCGTCGGTCTTGAAGAGGATCACCCGATCGCCGGCGCCAAGGCGGGTCACGGCTCGTCCGTGGTACGCGATTTCGCATCGGGCCACCAGAAGTCTCACGAGGGCGAACGTTACTGCCCAACGTGGCGGTAGTGTCTGCCCATGACCGAGCAGCGATGGCGAGTCACTGCTTCAGGTGTCACCAAGGCGTCCTGGGATTCGGCGGCCATCGAACAATACGATCGGGCGATGTCGCAGTGGGCGCGGATACATCCCGACGTCCACCTGTCATACGAGCGTCACGCTGTTTGCGACGTCTTCATCAGTCTGAACGTCGACGCCGCCACCGGCGAGACCGCAATCGCGCTCGGAGAGAAGCTCATCCGCGAAGTCATGACACTCCTGCCCAGTACACGCATCGACAGCGTTGGGGCGCTCCCGTTGAAAGCAGAGCCTGACTTCACCTGATCGCGTGCCGCGCGATGCAGGAAGGGTCGGACTCCGAGGTTACCCCACGCGTCCTTGAACAAGATCACGCGATCGCCGGCGGCTAAGCCGGATGACGGCGCGGCCGTGGTAGGCGACCTCGCAGCGGGCGATCAGGATGCGCACGCCCGGGGAGACTACTGAGGCGCCGACCCGTTCGCCCTCTACGATCCCGGCATGACGTACGGGGCCGAGCTGCGCGACTGCCTGGAGCTGATCCTGGGTACACGGCTGCCCGAGCCCGAACCGGGGGGCTCCGACCCACTGCTCGTCACCCGCCAGTGGCTGGCCGAGCGCAACCTCGGGCTCGTCCGCGTCGCCGACCCCGCTGGTTTCGACTGGCCGGGACACTGGATCGCCCGCGTGCGCACCGGCGGCGGCGACCACGCCGTCGTCATGTTCGGATCACCGTCCGGGCCGCTGCACGACCCAAGGGGCGCGCTGGCCGATGACGGCATCATCGTCGAGGGCTGCCTGCTGGCGCGGCTTGACGTGCACCTGCCGATTGACGAGCCGTACGGCAGCGCGCGCAGCACAGGCTTCGTCGCGGCGATCCTGATCGCCCCGGCGGCCGAGGCGGCGCTCGTCCGGGTCGAATCGGCCAACGCGATCGCCGGCCACGGCTTGGAGGGCGACCGCTACCACGACGGCCGCGGCACCTTCAGCGGCCCCGGTCGTGGCTATCAGCTGACGCTGGTGGAGGCTGAGGTGCTGGACGAGCTGAAGCTGCCCTGGGAGGAGGCGCGCCGCAACATCGCCACCCGCGGCATCGACCTCAACGCCATGGTCGGTCGCCGCTTCACGGTCGGCGCAGTCGAGTGCATCGGCCGCCGGCTGGCCGAGCCATGCGCACACCTCGAGCGGGTATCGCGGCCCGGTCTGCTGCGCCCGCTCGTGCACCGTGCGGGGCTGCGCGCTGACATCCTCAGCAGCGGCACGATCGCGCTCGACGATCCCGTCACGACCGCCGACTGACCGGCGCCGTGAGATTCACTGCACGTGCGCACGACTGACGCCCGCCGGCGACGTGCAGCCGAGCAAGCCGAGATCGCTCTCAACCCCCTCCTGGAACATGCGCAGAACGTCGGTCACGCCCTCCTCGCCCGCGACGGCGAGACCCCACAGAACCGGGCGGCCGATCAGCACCGCACGCGCGCCGAGGGCGAGCGCCTTGAGCACATCCGTGCCACGCCGCACCCCGCCGTCCAAGAGCACCTCGGCGCGCGCGCCCACGGCAGCGACGACTTCCTCCAGCACGTCGAGCGATGCCGGAACGCCGTCCAGCTGCCGCCCGCCATGGTTCGAGACGACGACCGCGGCGGCACCATGCTCGCAGGCCAGCGCCGCGTCCTCGGCGGTCAGGAGTCCCTTGACCACGACCGGCAACCCGTAGCCCGCCAGCCACTCCAGATCCCTCCAGGTCACGTTCGCAGCAAAGCCCTCGCCGAACAGATCGCCCTGCACGGTGAGGTGCTCCGGCACCTTGAAATCGACGCGCACGTCCCGCTCACGGCGCCCGAGGTACGGCACGTCGACCGTCAGGACGAGCGCAGAGAAACCGTTTGCGATCGCCTGCTCGATCGCCGCCTCGGTCGTCGCGCGCGTCCTCCAGACATAGACCTGGAACCAGTGTTTGCCGGCCGGCAGGTCGCGCGGAGCACACGTCGCGGCCGACGACAGGCACATGATCGTGCCGGCCGCCGCCGCCGCCCGAGCAACCGCCTCCTCACCGTCGGGGTACGCCAGGCGCTGGACCGCAACCGGCGCGATCAGCACCGGCAGGGCGACCTCCGTCCCCAGCACCGTCGTCGCCGTCGAGACGCTTCCGACATCGACCAGCACGCGCGGGCGCAGCTTTCGGCGCTCGAACGCCGCCACGTTGTCGCGCAGCGTCACCTCGTCGCCGGCGCCGCCCATCAGATACGCGTGTGCGTTTGCGTCGAGCTTCTGCTCGGCCAACCGCTCGTAGTCCCAGACGTTGACCGGCTTCACGCGTCCACATTACCGCGGAGCAGCGGAAGGGAGGGACCCCGGCATCAACCGGGCTCCCTCCCTCGAGGGTTGGCGACTAGCAGCTAAGCGGAACGGTGCCGCTCAGACCATTTTGATCTGAGGCGGTGCAGGTGAACAGGGTCTGGCCACCCTGCGCGATGGTCAGCGAGATGCTGGTCACCGTCAATACTGGATTCACGCCTGTCCAGTTCGAGTTGGGACACCCGGCGACACTACCTGAGACGGTGCTGGGCGCACTCAGTGTGGCTGGGTTGGTGGTGAATGTGAGGTTCCCGTTCTTGACTTCGTTCCCCGGGATGACCGTCGGTGTCGTCGACGGGCCGACGAGGACACGGTTCTGGCCGGGAGCGAGGTTGCCGCCCCCGTTCTGGCACTGATAGACGGCGGAGCCGCTGACGGTCGTATTCAGCGTCACGTCGCCGCCACCGAGGCCGGTCAGGCTGCCGGTGCACGTCGTCGAGGTCGAGTTTGTGCCGGCTCCCGAGATCGTGCAAACCGGCGAACCGCCATGCTTGAAGTGCGGGCTCGCTGCCAGTGCCACAGTCGAACTGAGCGCAAGCAGCGCCACCGCGAGTATGAGTGCTCGCTTGACCATTTCTTGATGCCCCCCTTTGGAGCTCGAAGCAGTGGAAAGGGGCCCGGGCGTCGCAGCGACGCTATCACGCCTCCGCTCTGCTTTGGGGGTGTGTTGAGGCATATCCACGTTCATCGATCGACGGCCCGCCGAAGGTGTCCGTCGATTGTGGGATTTTGGGACCGCGACACCGATACGGTACGCTCGGGCGTCGCCTCCCGGCCGCGGGCTGTCGAATTCGCAGCTCCCCGTTTGTCTTAGGGACGACCACCCGGCAAAGGAGGAACGATGAAGTACATGCTGTTGATCCACCAGGGCACCACGCCACTCCCCGGTACGGACGAGTGGAACAGCCTGTCGCAGGACGAGCAGAACGCGGTCTACGCCGCATACGGCGCAATCAACCAGACGCCAGGCTTCACCCCCGGCGTGCAGATGCAGCCGCCTGAGACGGCGACCACCGTGCGAGTACAGGATGGAAAGACGCTGATCACCGACGGCCCGTTCGCCGAGCTGAAGGAGGCGATCGGCGGGTACGGCTTCTTCGAGGCCGACGACCTCGACGCCGCGATCGAGCTGGCGTCCAAGATCCCGGCGGCGAGCATGGGCGGCGCGATCGAGGTGCGCCCGCTGGTGGAGCGCTAGCCATTCTCGAAGACGTCTTCCGCGACCAGTGGGGACGAGTCCTCGCGACGCTGATCGGCTTCCTCGGCGACTTCGACCTCGCCGAGGAGGCCACGGCGGATGCCTTCGCGATCGCCGCGGAGCGCTGGCCGCGGGAGGGTGAGCCGGCCAACCCCGGCGCCTGGCTGGTGACGACGGCGCGAAACCGGGCGATCAACCGTATCCACCGCGATCGCAACCTGATCGCCAAGACCCGGCTTCTGGAAGTGCCGCTGGCAGCGGAGGACAGCGTGGACGAGACGACCTTTCCCGACGAACGACTCGAGCTGGTGTTCACCTGCTGCCACCCGGCGCTCCCAACCGAGGCCCAGGTCGCCCTCACCCTGCGCACGCTGGGCGGACTGACGACCGGCGAGATCGCCCAGGCCTTTCTGGTGGCCGAGCAGACGATGGCTCAGCGACTGGTGCGCGCGAAGCGCAAGATCGTTGCGGCCGGGATCCCGTTTCGCGTGCCACCCGACGACCTGCTGCCGGATCGCCTCGCCGCGGTGCTGGCGGTCGTCTACCTGATCTTCAACGCGGGGTACGGCGGCCGCGTCGACCTCGCGACGGAGGCCGTCCGGCTGGGACGGGCGCTGGCCGTGCTGTTGCCCGACGAGCCCGAGGTGCACGGCCTCTTGGCGCTGATGCTGCTGCACCACTCCCGCCGCGAGGCGCGGTTTCGGGACGGTGAGCTGGTGTTGCTGGCCGATCAGGACAGCTCGCTGTGGGATGTGGGCCAGATCACCGCCGGGCGTGCATCACTCGACCGGGCGCTCGCCCTGCACGGACGCGGGCCCTACGTCATACAGGCGGCGATCGCATCGCTGCACGCCGACGAGCCGCGCGACTGGCCGCAGATCGCCTCTCTCTACGGCGAGCTCGCCCGCCTCACCGACTCGCCGGTCGTCGAGCTGAGCAGAGCGGTGGCGGTGGCAGAAACGCTCGGCCCGCAAGCGGCGCTCGACATCGTCGACCAGATCACGCTCGACGACTACCACTACCTGCACGCTGCGCGGGGCGAGCTCCTGTCCCGGCTCGACCGAACAGATGATGCCCGCGATGCCTACCAGCGGGCGCTGCCGCTCGCCCACGACGACGCCGAGCGGCGCCTGCTCGAGCGGCGCCTGGCGGAGCTTGGTCCCGCCTAGGGCTGCAGCACGCGCCCGAACAGCTCGAGCATGCGCATCCAGTGGCGTTCGGCTGACGGCTCGTCGTAGGCCGGCGTGTCGGTCTGCGTCCAACCGTGCTGGGCTCCGACGTAGAGCTCCGCCGTGTGGCGAACGTGCGCTTCGGCCAGGGCGCGGGTGAGCCGCGCCATCTGCTCGGGATCCATCGATCGATCGTTGTCGGCATGGCCAACGTACAGCTCGGCGCGCGCGCGCACCGCGGCCAGGTGCGGGCTGTCGTCATCATCGGTGGCGAGGTTGCCGCCGTGGAAGCTGGCCGCCGCCGACACGGCTTCCGGGAACTCCCCGGCCATCCGCAGGCTGAGCCGGCCGCCCATGCAGTACCCGACCGCCGCGATCGGCCCGTCTCGCACCTGATCGCGCTCGCGGAGGTATGCCAGCCAGGCCTGCGAATCCGCGTTCGCAGCCGCGGGCGTGAGCGCCGCCATCTTCGGACGGAGCACCGCGAACAGCGCCGCCCGATCCTCCCCGCCGATCAGCTGCTCGATGTTCTCGACCACCGGCGAGCGGCCATCGCGGTAGAAGACGTTCGGTACCAGCACGACGTAGCCGTGAGCGGCCAGCCGCTTCGCGTGCGCCTCGAGCGCCGCCCGGATGCCGAACGCGTCCATGTAGACGAGCACCGCGGAATGCGGGCCGCCGGCCACCGGCCGCGTGAGGAAAGCGTCCGCCACTCCATCGGCCGTGGCCACGTCCACGGTCTCCGAAACGAGCTCGGCGGAAGCGTCGGTCATGCGCCCGAGTCTTGCACATGCGCGCGATGATGTAACGCGGGCACCCCGAACCGACATGTCGAGGCATGAACCCACACCCACCACCTCTCGAGAGTCCCGAAGACCGGTTCCGCCGGGTGTTCGCCCAATTCGATCCGCTGGTGGCGTACGCCGCGCGACGAGGCAGCCGTGACCCGGAGGGGATCGCGGCCGAGACGATGGCGATCGCCTGGCGGCGTCTTTCCGCCGTGCCCGCGGACGACCCGCGACCGTGGCTGTTCGTCACGGCCCGCAACCTGCTGATGGCCGAGCGGCGGGTTGCCCGCCCCCACTCCCAGCTGGACGAGGCGACCGCCGACGCGAGATACCCGACCGACGTCCAGACCGCTGATCCGCTGGTCGCCTCGGCGCTCCGCCGGCTCAGCCCGGGCGAGCGCGAGGTGCTGCTGCTGGTTGCCTGGGATGACCTGACACCGTCGCAGGGCGCCGAGGCGCTCGGCATCAGCGGCGTCGCCTTCCGCGTCCGCCTGCTTCGCGCGCGACGCCGCTTCAAACATCTGATGGAGCAGCTCCAACGCGCCACCGACCGTTCAAAGCTCGTAGAGATGGAGTCCGCATGAACCACACGGAACGCCTCCAAAACGCGGCACCTGCCGCTCCGACGCCAGTGCTCGATCGCGACGCGGTGTTCGCGGCCATCGTCGCCCAGCCAGGCGATCTGGTCGTCACATCCAATCCTCGCCGGTCGCGTTCCAGCCGTCGCAAGCTGACGATCGCTCTGGTCGTCGTCGCCCTCGCCGCGCTGACCACCGCGACCGCGTTCGCCACGGGCGCGATCGGCTGGCACGACGAGACAGCGATCGTCCAGAAGCCCCAGCAGTGGGAGGCCCTGTACCGCGCAGCCACGAACAGGCTGACGCTGCCGCCCGGCGAGACATGGCCGCAGCGCACGCTGCCGCCGAACACGATCACCGGCATGAGCGAGCCCGGTGGTATGGCGGTCGCGATCTCGCGGGTGCGCTGGGAGTGCTACTGGGGCAACGCGATCCGCTCCGGCGACACCGGCGCCCAGGCACGGTCGCAGGCCGCCTTGGCGGACATCAACGCCAACCACACCCTGGTCGCCCCCGACGGCTCGTCCGAGAACGTCGCCCCGCCCGCAAACCTCCAGGGCCCGTTCGAGATCTTCGCCGACGACGGAGGCATCCAGTTCGTCACGAAGATGTACGCGGACGCCGCCGACGGCAAGCCGGCGATGCTGTTCCAGAGCTGCCGCGTGAACTCCTGAACCAACGCGAATCGCGAGGGTGGCGGCCACCGGTCGCCACCCTCGTCCGCGTTCGGCACGACCGCCGCGCGCCGACTACCATCCCGGCCATGTTTACCAAGACGAACCTCCCAAATGGCCTTCGGGTCGTCACCCACCCCATGACCGGCGCAAAGTCGGTAGCGGTGATGGTGATGCTCGCGGCGGGCAGCCGCTACGAGACCAAGCAGTCGAACGGCATCGCACACTTTGCCGAGCACATGTTCTTCAAGGGCACCGAGAAGCGGCCCACGGCCAAGGACATCTCGGCCGAGGTGGACGGCATCGGCGGCGAGTTCAACGCCTTCACCGGCAAGGAGTACACCGGCTACTACATCAAGTGCGCGGCCGAGCATCGAACGCTGGCGCTGGACGTGCTGGCCGACCAGCTGCTGTCCTCCAAGTTCGATCCCGAGGAGATCGAGCGCGAGAAGGGCGTGATCATCGAAGAGCTGAACATGTACGTGGACACGCCCCGCGATCACGTCGACTCGGTCTACGAGACGCTGCTGTTCGGCGACCAGCCGCTGGGCTGGGACATCATCGGCACCAAGGAGACGATCCGGGCGGCCAACCGCCAGACGTTCCTCGACTACCTCGACAACTGGTACACGCCACGGCGCATGGTGGTGGGTGCCGCGGGGGCGGTGAACGGCGACTTCCTGTCCGAGGTGGAGGAGAAGTTCGGCCACATCGAGGATCGCGCCAGCGGCGAGATGCAGCGCGCCGACTTCCTCCAGACCGAGGCCCGCGTCCGGCTCGAGACGCGCGAGTCCGATCAGGCGCACCTGCGGCTGGGCGTGCGTGGCATCCCCACCGACAGCCCCGACCGCTACGCGATGCAGGTGCTGACCGCCGTGCTGGGCGGTGGCATGTCATCGCGGCTGTTCATCGAGGTGCGCGAGCGGCTCGGCTTGGCCTACTACGTGTTCGGCTACCACCAGAGCTATGCCGACACCGGCACGCTGTTCTCGCAGGCCGGCGTCGACATCGATCGGATCGATCAGGCCGTCGCGACGATCGTGGCCGAGTTCCGCAAGATGGCCAGCGAGCGGGTGCCCGATGACGAGCTTCGGCGCTGCAAGAACTACCTCAAGGGCCGCATGGTGCTGCAGCTTGAGGATCCCAAGGGGCTGCTGATGTTCGGGCTACGGCGCGAGGCGCTGGAGAACCGGGTGGCCGAGATCGACGAGGTGCTGACCGGCATCGAGGCGGTCACCGCCGATGACATCCAGCGCGTCGCCCGCCAGGTGATGGTGGACGACGGCCTCAACTTCGGACTGGTCGGGCCATTCGACGACGAGGAACGGTTCCTGAAGATCCTCCAGGGGTGAGCGAACCGGACATCAGGCTGTACGCGATCCCGTTCTCGACCAACGTCGAGCGGGTGGCGCTGGCGCTTGGCCACAAGCGGCTGGAGGCCGAGGTCGTGATGCTCGACGCCGAGGACCGGGCGCGGGCGACTGCCGTCAGCGGCCAGCCGCTGGTGCCGGTGCTTGTGCTCGACGGCGAGGTGCTGGTCGACTCGAGCCGCATCATCGATCGACTCGAGCAGCGCTTTCCCGATCCGCCGCTGTTTCCGGCCGATGATGCCCGACGGGCCGAGGTGGCACTGTTCGTGGATTGGTTCAACCGCGTCTGGAAGGTGGCCCCCAACCGGCTCGACGGCCTGATCGCGCAGCCGGCGGCAGACGTGGTCGAGATCGAGCTGCTACGGGCTGGGCTGGGCGGCTCGCTGGATGTTTTCGAGCAGCTGCTGAGCGGTCGTGAGTACCTGGCCGGCGACGAGTTCTCGGCCGCTGACTGTGCCGCCTTCCCGTTCCTCAAGTACGGGCTCAGCGGTGTCAGTGAAGACGACGTCGAGACGTTTCACCACGTGCTGGCCGAAAACCTGGCGCTGGGCGACCGCTACCCGGGTGTCGAGGCGTGGATTCGACGGGTCGATCGGCGTCCGCGCGTGGCCGGGGTGTGAGCGTCGCCGCAAACCGGAGGTGCCGCGGGCCAAAGGACCGTGACGCATGTGAGCGTTCACCGTAGAATCCTTGCCGTCGGCGTATGCTGAGCCTGTGATCATTCATCGCGGCCCTCAGATGCGCACAACGTGGTTGGTGTGCATCGCCTTGTTCACGATTCCCTTCGCACTGCTCGCTCAACGCCCGGTGCAGTGGGTGTTCCTCTGTGTCGTCTGGCTGTTGATCGCAGCCGCCCTCGTGTGGCGTTTCCGACGAGGCCGTCAAGCAAACAAACTGCCGCCCTGGGCTGTCTAGACCACCAGAGGGCATCGGCAGGATCGAGTGATCCCCAGCCACAGGACGTTCGCCCACCCGAGCGTGCTCCCCTGACCCCTAAGCGCGGATCACGAGCTCGTAGTCGTACTCGGTCAGCACGTCGCAGCCGCCCTCGGTGACGACCACCATGTCCTCCAGGCGGACGCCGCCGAAGTCCTTCTGGTACACGCCCGGCTCGACCGTCACCACGTCACCGGCCAGGAGCCCGATGTTCTCGCCCATGCCCATGCCGGGCTCCTCATGCACCTCGATGCCGACACCGTGGCCGAGCCCGTGGAAGAAGTCCTCCGACAGCGACTCGCCCTCGCTGAGGCCGCGCTGGGTGCGGAAGCCGGCCGCCTCGATCACGTCGCAGGCAACTTCCCACGGCACACGGCCGGGGACGCCGGCCGCAATCGCATCGGTGCTGCGCTTGAGCGCCTCGAGGATGGTGGCGTGCATCACCCGCAGCCGCTCGGGCGGCTCGCCCCAGCAGAACGTCCGCGTCATGTCAGCGTGGTAGCGGCTTTCGGAGTGACGAGGAAAGATGTCGATGATGACCGGCTCGCCGGGATGGATCGGGCCGCTTCCCAGGTCATGCACCAGGGCACCGCGCGCGCCGGCACCCACCAGCGGCGGCTCGCCCTCGCAGCCGTGCTCGCGCAGCGTCTTGACGATCGTCTCGCGCACCAGCTCGCAGGTCACGGTGCGCCCGTCGACAGCCAGCCCCTCCGCGCCCGGTGAGGCCGAGCCGAGCAGCTCGCGGGCAGCGGTGAAGGCGGCCTCGGTAGCGCGCTGGGCAACCCGGATCGCGTCCAACTGGCGTGGGCTCTTCTGCCGCCGGCGCAGCTCGATCCGATCCTGGTCGGGCGTGACGGTGATGCCCTTCGCCCGCAGGTAGTCGGCCAGCGCCAACGGGAAGCTGGCCGGCACCGCAACCGCCGACGTGCCCGCCCGGTCGAGCACGCGGCGCACGCTCTCCATGCCGGCGTCACGCCAGCTCCAGCCGGCCCGCACCAGGTCGCGCGCGCCGAACTCGTCCGACATCCAGACCTCGGTCGCGGTCGAGTCGCGGCGGATCATGTCGGCCTCGAGCACGCTGGCGACGATCACTCGGCGGTCGCCAAGCTCGAGGTAGGTGTAGGGATCGCCTACCGCAACGCCGGTGGCGGCGAACATGTCTGGGTCACGCGTCGAATCGGCGTGGATCAGGAGCGGCAGCGTCACGACCGGCAACCTACCACGCGGGTCGGGTAGCGTTGCCGACGTGCTCACCACCCGCCACCAGGCTCTGTTCGACCGGCACGTGGCCGCCGCCCGCGCGCTGCTGCCCGACGGTCTGCGGATCTGGGACGCCCACACCCACCTCGGGTTGGACGAGGACGGATTTTCCCAGGATGTCGGCGCGCAGCTGGACGATATGCGCGCGCACGGCATCGAACGCGCCTTCACGTTTGCACTCAACGATCCCGAACGGGCGCCCGCGTACCGCACCCCCAACGACCGCGTGCTGTCCTGGGCGGCCGCGTCGGGCGGAATGCTGGTGCCGTTCTGCCGGCTCGACATGTCCGACGGCCCGCTGGACGAGGCGCGACGCTGCCTCGCCCTGGGGGCGCGCGGCATCAAGCTGCACCCGCGGGCGCAGGGCTTCGACTTCGACGAGGCTGCGCTGCGGCCGGTGTTCGAGCTGGCAGCCGAACACCGTGTGCCGATCCTGATCCACGCCGGCCGAGGCCTGCCGCCGATCGCCGAACAGCTCAGGCATCTGGTCGAGCGCCATCCAGAAGCGCAGCTGATCTTGGCCCACGCCGCGATCGCTGACCTGGAGCACGTCGCGCGCGTGCTGACCGACCATCCCAACGTCGTCTACGACACCTCGGTGTGGAGCGCCACCGACCTGCACGCCTTGTTGGCGGCGGTCGCCCCGGAGCAGATCCTGTTCGCGTCCGACACTCCCTATGGCACCCACCCGGTCGGGCTCGTCCAGCTCGCCCAGGCGCTGCACGCGGCCGGTGCCGGCACGGCTGTCACGGCTGCGATGTTCTGGGACAACGCCGAGCGGGTGGCGGATGGACGCCCGGCGGCCGCAATGTCACCCCCGCTGCTGCCGGGCGGCGGCCGGCTGTCCTATCGGCGTCTGCGGGTGATCGAGTACCTCGCGATGGCGGTGGCGCTGGTCTGGATGCAGCAGGACGACACGCCGGGCGCAATCAACCTGGCCCTCTGCGCGTGTGACCCCAGCTCGGACGACGGCCTGAAGGACGCGGCGGAGCTGATCGAGGCGGCCGGAGAGCTGGGGCACGAGGATCAGCTCGACTGCCTCCACATGATCCAGCTCGCCCAGTCGCTGGTGCTGAGCTCGTGACGGCCGTCGTCGTGCTGGCCGCCGGCGAAGGCCGCCGGTTTGGAGGCGCCAAGCAGCTGCACCCGATCCGGGGCAGGCCGATGCTCGAGCACGTGCTCGAGACCGTTGCCGAAACTGGCATCGGCCTCCGCGTAGTCGTGCTGGGCGCACGGGCGGACACGATCCTCGAGCGCGTCGACCTGCATGGCGCAACGCCGATCGTGATCGCGGACTGGCAACAGGGCCAGGCCGCGTCGCTTCGGGCCGGCCTGGCGTCGTTGCCTGCGGAGGTGACGGAGGCGACCGTAGTGCTGGGCGACGGTCCCAACCTGTCGCCGGAGGCGGTGACGCGCGTGCTGGCGGCGGGCGGCGGCGCGCGGGCCGCCGACTACGGCAACGGGCGCTCGCACCCGGTCGTGCTGCCGCGGCCGGTGTGGCCCGCGCTTCCAGAGATCGGTGAGACGCCGGGACGAGCGCTGGACGTTCTGCTGGTCGATTGCCGCGACCTGCCACCGCCGGGTGACGTCGACGTCGACCTGCCGCCCGCGGCAGCCTGAGCCGCTAAGCGGCGCCCAGCCCCCTGCAATGCAGCCGCACGCGATCGACCAGACCCTCAGGCACCGGATCGCCACAGCAGACCGTCTTGACCGTGTCGCGCAGCTTGGCCTCGAAGTGGTAACGCTCACGGCAGTAGCTGCACTCGCCCAGATGGCCCTCGATCAGGCCCACCTCATCGGGAGTCAGCTGCCGGTCGAGGTACGGCTGAAGGTTGCTCTCGACGCCGACGCAGGGATCGATGCTCATTCCGCCTCCTGCTTCGAGGCGTGGTTGGCCAGCGCCTGCTTGAGCGCGCGGCGCCCCCGGTGCAACCGCGACATCACGGTGCCGATCGGCACGCCGAGGATGTCCGCGGCGTCCTGGTAGCTGAAGTCTCCGATGTCGACCAGCACAACCACCTCCCGGAAGTTGGGCGGGATCTCGGACAGCGAGTCGACGATGGCACCCCCGGACAGCCGGTTGAGCACGGCTTCCTGTGGCTCCGCGGCCGTCTCGGTGAGGTGGTTGTAGAGGTAGTACTCGCTGGTGTCGTCGATCGATTCCTGCGCCGGACGGCGGCTCTGCTTGCGCGCCTCGTCCAGAAAAGCGTTTCGCAAGATGGTTGCCAGCCAGGCCGCCAGGTTGGTACCCGGCCGATAGCCGCGCCAGCCGCGGAACGCCCGCAGGTAAGCCTCCTGCACCAGCTCCTCCGCCGCCTGCTGCGAGCCGGACAGGCGCAGCGCCACCCGGTAGAGCTGGTCGGCGTGGCTGAGCGCCTCCTCCTCGAACCGGACGCGGTCCAGCGCATCGCGGGCGGACGCCTCGCCGGGCGTATCGGTCGTCTCGCTCGGGGGCGTGTCCGCCATGAATCCCACGCTATCAGCAACCAGCAGCATCTGAACCAGTCAAACGCCAGAGCAGCCGCTATCATTCCCGCACCCGAGTTTTAGTCACTTGAGCTATTATTCACCAGCCATGAGCAACAGCCTCCGTTTCCCGGCCGATCTGCTGGTCGCCGGCGCAGGTCTGGCGGGGCTCTACGCCGCCCTCCATGCCGCCGATCAGGGCGCGACGGTGGTGCTGGTCAGCAAGGGATCGCTGCGCTCGTCGAACTCGTTCTACGCCCAGGGCGGCGTGGCGGCTGCGATCGGGCCGGACGACGATCCCCAGCTGCACCTCGAGGACACGCTGCTGGTCGGCCGCGGGCTATGCGACCGGGCGGCCGTCGAGCTGCTCGTCCATGACGCTCCCAGCCGGATCGCGGATCTGGAGCGACGCGGTGTCGCGTTCGACCGCGGGCCGGACGGCCGCCACGCGCTTGGCCGCGAGGGCGGCCACGGACGGCGGCGGATACTGCACGCGGGCGGCAGCGCGACCGGGGCGGCGATCGCCGAGACGCTGATCGCGCGCGTGCTCGAACAGCCGCGGATCCACGTGCTGGAGCACGCGGCGGTGATCGACCTGATCGCAGACGGCGAAGCCTGCGCCGGCGCCTGGGTGCTGGGCCATGACGAGATGCGCGCGATTCGCGCCCGCATGACGCTGATCGCGACCGGCGGCGCCGGAGCGCTCTACGCGCGCACCACCAATCCTCCCGGCGCCCTCGGAGACGGCATCGCGATCGCCCACCGGGCCGGAGCCGTGATCAGCGACATGGAGTTCGTGCAGTTCCACCCCACGGCGCTCGCCGTCGGCGACCGCGCATTCCTGATCTCCGAGGCCGTGCGCGGCGAGGGCGCTCACCTGGTCACGGCCGGCGGAGACCGGTTCATGCTGAGCGAGCACCCCGACGGCGAGCTCGCTCCCCGCGACGTGGTGGCACGTGCGATCCAGCGCCGGCTGGCGGTGGGCGAGACGAGCTACCTGACGCTCGCGCACCTCGATGCCGATTCGGTGCGAGAGCGGTTCCCAAACCTGGTCGAGGGTGCTGCCCGCGCGGGCCTCGACCTGACCCATGACCGGCTGCCGGTCTCGCCGGCCGCCCACTACCTGATGGGTGGCATCGAGACCGACCTGGACGGCGCCTCCAGCCTTCACGGGCTGTACGCCAGCGGCGAGTGCGCGCGGAGCGGTGTCCACGGCGCCAACCGGCTGGCATCGAACTCGCTGCTGGAGTGCTTCGTCTTCTCACGGCGCGCGGTCGACGCGGGGCTCGCCGACGAGCCGGCGGCGGTCGACGGCGACGAGCCCGGCCGGCCGCAGCTGCGGGCACCGCTGACCGAGCTGCGCCGCCGCATGTGGCGCGACGCCGGCCCCGTGCGCGATGCTGCCGGGCTGGGCCGGTTGCTCGAGTGGCTGGCCGACCGGCGGCCGTCGAACCCGGTCATCGTCTCCCAGCTGATCGCGGCCTCCGCCCTGCGACGAAACGAGAGCCGCGGTGCCCACGTGCGGATCGACCACCCGGCCGAGAACCCCGCCTACGCCCACCATCTGCCATGCCCGCAGCCGTCGAGAGTCTGATCGACCGCGCCCTGGCCGAGGACGTCGGCGCGGGCGACCTGACCACCGAGGCGATCGTGCCGGCGGAGCTGCGCGGCAGCGCCGACGTGGTCGTGCGCGAGCCGGGCGTCGTCTGCGGACTGGAAGAGGCGTTCGCGGTGCTGCGCCGGCTCGACCCCACGGCCGCGCTCGAGGTGCTGATCCCCGACGGCCAGACCGTGTCCCGGCCACCGGCGCTGGCCGCGCGGATGCACGGCTCGATGCGGGCGCTTCTGACCTGCGAGCGAACGGCGCTGAACCTGCTTCAGCGGATGTCCGGCATCGCCACCGCCACCCGCCGCTACGTCGAGGCCGTCGACGGCACCGGCGTCGAGCTGCTGGACACCCGCAAGACCGCGCCCGGCCTGCGTCAGCTCGACAAGCTGGCGGTGGCCAGCGGTGGCGGCACGAACCATCGCTCCGGCCTGCACGACGCGATCCTGATCAAGGACAACCACGTCGCCGTCGCCGGCGGCATCAGCCAGGCGATCGCCGCCATCCGGTCGCGGCAGCCGGCGCTGCCGATCGAGGTCGAGGTGGACACGCTCGACCAGCTGGACGAGGCGCTGCGGTGCGGCGTCGAGACGATCCTGCTCGACAACATGTCGCTCGAGACGATGCGCGAGGCGGTGCGCCGAAACGCCGGCCGCGTGCGGCTCGAGGCCTCGGGCGGCGTGACCCTGAAAACGATCCGACCGATCGCCGAGACCGGCGTTGACGCCATCTCGGTCGGCGCGCTCACCCACTCGGTGACAGCGCTCGACATCGCACTGGAGGTCGCTCCATCAGCACCCTGACCGACACCGAGATAACCACCCTGCACGACGAGGTGCGGGCGCTGGCCGAGCAACGAAACGCCGTCATCCTGGCGCACAACTACCAGGTGCCGGAGGTGCAGGACGTCGCCGACTACGTGGGCGACTCGCTGGGCCTCTCGCAGCAGGCGGCCGCCACCGACTCCGACGTGATCGTCTTCGCGGGCGTGCACTTCATGGCCGAGACGGCCGCCATCCTGGCGCCCGACCGGACGGTACTGATCCCCGACCTCGAGGCGGGCTGCTCGCTGGCAGCAACGATCGACGCCGCGGCGCTGCAGCGCTGGAAGGACGAGAACCCGGGCGCGGTCGTCGTCAGCTACGTCAACACCACGGCCGAAGTGAAGGCGCTGTCCGACTACTGCTGCACGTCGGGAAACGCGCGCAAGGTGATCGAGGCGGTGCCGGAGGACCGCGACATCCTGTTTCTGCCGGACATGTTCCTCGGCGCCTACCTCGAGAAGCTGACCGGCCGGCGGATGAAGATCTGGCCCGGAGAGTGCCACGTGCACGCCGGCATCCGGCCCGAGGACGTGACCAAGATGATGGAGGCTCGGCCCGGCGCCGACCTGCTGATCCACCCGGAGTGCGGCTGTGCCAGCCAGTGCATGTACGCGGCTGCCCACGACGCAAAGCTGGCCGAGACGACGCACGTGCTGTCCACCGAGGGCATGGTCAACCACGCCACATCGTCTCCCAAGCGCGAGTTCGTGGTCGCGACCGAGACCGGCATCATGCACCGCCTGCACAAGGAGGCGCCCGACAAGCGCTTCTACGCGATGTCGGAGCGGGCGGTGTGCCGCTACATGAAGCAGATCACGCTCCCCAAGGTGCGTGACAGCCTGCGCGACCTGCGATACGAGGTGACGGTGCCGGACGAGGTCGCGGAGCGAGCGCGGCTGGCGATCGAGCGCATGGTCGAGATCGTCTAGGTGGCGGGAGGCTGGCGCTGTCCACGCTGATCCTGGTTCCGACCGAGCTCGAGGCGGAGCTGCTGGCGTGGAGCGCGACCCCTCTGGTGGTGTGCGGATTCGGGCTGGCGGCGGCCGGGGCGGGCGCCGCGCACGCGATCGCCCAGCACCGCCCGCAGCGGGTGATCCTGGTGGGGTTGGCCGGCAGCTACGACCTGGAGCGAATGCCGGTGGGCGCGGCGATGGTGGCGTCCGCGGTCAGGTGCCACGGCATCGGCGCCGGAGGTCAGAGCGCCGCCGAGCTCGGCTGGGCTGCCAGCGACCAGATCGAGCTCGACGGCGGGGACGGCGTGGCGCTGTCGGTGGCCGAGGCGTCGGCGACGCCCCAACAGGCGGCAGAACGGCACCGGAAGCACCCGCAGGCCGTGATCGAGGAGATGGAGGGATATGCGGTTGCCGTAGCGGCAACACTCTGGGAGTTGCCTTTGACCGTCGTGCGGGGCGTCTCGAACCCCGCCGGCGACCGTGATCACACCGGCTGGCAGACGCGCCCCGCCCTGGCGGCCGCGCGCACCAGCCTAGCTAGCATGCTCGGCTGATGAGACTCCGCGTCGGCCTCTCGACCTGTCCCAACGACACGTTCGCCTTCCACGCCATCCTGGAACGGTGCATCGACATGCGCGGGCTCGAGATCGAGGCCGAGCTGCTCGACGTGCAGCAGCTGAACGACGGGCTGTTCGCCGACCGCTATGACGTGTCCAAGGCCAGCTTTCACGCCGCGCTGCTGCTGGCCGACCGCTACGACGTGCTGGGTGCCGGGGCCGCGCTCGGGTTCGGCGTCGGCCCGCTGCTGGTGTCGGCCCGCGACGGCGTCACCCCCTCGGCCACGGCACGCGTGCTGTGTCCCGGCAGCACGACCACTGCGACGCTGCTCTACCACTGCCTTCATCCCGGTCAGGGAACCGTGTCGCAGACGCTGTTCTCCGACATCGGCGCGCAGCTCAGGCGCGGGCAGGCCGACCTCGGCGTGCTGATCCACGAGGGGCGGCTGACCTACCAGCGCGACGGCCTGCGGCTGGTCGAGGACCTGGGGTCGTCGTTCGAGCGGCTGGCCGATGCGCCGGTTCCGCTGGGCGGCATTCTGGCCGCACGTGCGCTGCCGGACGGGGTTGCGACCACCTTCGCGGCCGTGCTGCGCGACTCGATCGCCTACGGCTGGGCGAACCGGGAGGAGACGCTGACCACGATCCGCCGGCACGCCCAGGAGCTTTCCGAGGACGTGATCTGGCCCTACGTCGAGCTCTACGTGAACGATCACACGGTCAACCTCGGCCCCGAGGGCGTGCGCGCCCTGTCGGTGCTCGAGCGCACCGCGCGAACGGCGGGCGTCCTGCCGGCCGGACTGCCCGCGATCCGCGTTGTCGCTTGATTTAAAACTTCGTCTCGTCTAAATTGTTTGTTTAGATGCAGTCGGAAGCAGTCCAGGATTACGTCAAGCAGATCTACCTGCTGCAGACGCTATCCGGAAAGGCGACCACCTCCGAGCTCGCGGACAGGATGGGCGTCTCCGCCGCGTCGGCGACGGCGATGGTCAAGAAGCTCGACCAGCTCGGCCTGGTCGACCACCAGCGCTACCACGGCGCGCAGCTCACCGCTGCCGGAGAACGGATCGCGGTCGAGGTTCTGCGCCATCATCGGCTGTTGGAGCTGTACCTGACGCAGGCCCTGGGCCTGCCGTGGGACAGCGTGCACGTCGAGGCGGAACGGCTCGAGCACGTGCTGTCAGAGGAGCTGGAGGCGGCACTCGACCGCGCGCTGGGCTATCCCGACACCGATCCCCACGGCGATCCGATCCCCAGCGCCGACCTGGTGCTGCCCCCTGACCGGTATCGCAGCCTGGCCGAACTCGAGCCCGGCCAGTCGGCTGTCGTGCGGCGCGTGCCGGACGGTGATGCGGCGCTGCTCCGCTACCTGGCCGACCTCGGGCTGGTGCCGGCGATGACGGTGACGATGATCGCCAAGGCGCCGTTCGGCGGGCCGGTGACGCTGGAGATCAACGGCGTCCGGCAGGCGCTGGGTGCCGGCCTGGTCGAGATGATCAAGGTCGAGACCGCAGCGTGACCCCACGATCGGTTCAGGCTGCCGTCAAGCCTCTCAGCAAGGGCGTCTTTCATTCACCGCTGGCCCGCATCAAGCGCGTGCTGCCGTTCCTGGGGCCGGCGTTCGTGGCCAGCGTCGCCTACATGGACCCCGGCAACTTCGCCACCAACATCCAGGCCGGCGCCGACTACGGCTACATGCTGCTCTGGGTGCTGCTGCTGTCGAACATGATGGCGCTGCTGATCCAGTCGCTGTCTGCCAAGCTCGGCATCGCGTCGGGCATGACGCTGCCGCAGGCGATCAGACTGCACACCAGCCGCCGGATGCGGATCGGCCTGTGGCTGGCCGCCGAGGCGGCTGCGATGGCGACCGACCTGGCGGAGTTCCTGGGCGCCGCGGTCGGCATGCAGATCCTGTTTGGGCTGGGACTGCTGCCCTCGGCACTGATCACCGCAGTGATCTCATTCGGCATCCTGGCGTTCGAACGCCGCGGCCACACCCGCTTCGAGGCGTTGATCGTCGTATTCGTGCTCGTCATCGGTGCCTGTTTCGTGGTCGAGATCTTTATCAGCCACCCCGACCCCGCCGGGATCATCCGCGGCATGCTGGTGCCGGGGATCAACTCGGGAGCGGTGTACGTGGCGGTCGGCATGGTGGGCGCCACGGTGATGCCACACGTCGTCTACCTGCACTCGGGGCTCGTCCAGCACCGGCGCAAGATCCTCGAGGGTGGCAGCCAGCGAGAGCACTTCCGGCGCGAACTGGTGGACATCGCGCTGGCCATGAACGGCGCCTGGCTGATCAACTCCTCGATGGTGGTGATGGCGTCGGCGGCCTTCTACTCATCCGGCATCCCGATCAGCGGCATCCAGGACGCGGAGGCCACCCTCAAGCCGCTGCTGGGCCAGGGTGCGGCCTACGCGTTCGGCATCGCGCTGCTGGCTTCCGGGCTGTCATCGTCCACAGTCGGCACGATGGCCGGCCAGATGATCGTGGACGGGTTCATGCAGTGGCGAGTCTCGGTCTTCCTGCGCCGGTTCATCACCATGATCCCGGCACTGATCGTGATCGCCCTGGGCACCAACACGCTGACCACTCTGGTCGCCAGCCAGGTGGTGCTCTCGCTGGTGCTGCCCTTCGCCGTGGTGCCGCTGGTCTGGCTGACCGGGCGCCGCGACGTGATGGGCGATCTCGTCAACGGCCGCATCGTGAAGATGCTGGCCCTGCTGGTGGCCGCCATCGTGATCGCGATGAACGTGCTGCTTCTGGTCGTCACCGCACTGGGCTAGGTCTGGCGGCTGCAAACCTGCGCAATCCGTTGTCGCTGCGGTCGGCCCGTGCCAGCACCCGCCAGCAGTCAGTGCGGCTCGCGGCCGAAGAACCACCGCTCGAGCGGCTCCAGCAGCTCGCTCTCGTCGAAGGACGCCACGTCCTGCTCGCGCCCCTCCTCCCGGCTGACGTCGAGATCTGAGCGCAGCGCCTCATTCGCGGCCGCCAGCGCGTCGCCCATCTCGAACCCCTCGAACACGTAGTCGTCGGGTCGCACCGCACCGTCCGCGCGCTCTTCGAGACCGACGGCACGGCCCACCGCCCACACCGCCCCCGCCCGCCGCTCGATCCAGATCGTGATCGCCTCGTCCCGCCCGTCATCGCCGACCCCATGCACCACCCGGTCTGCGAACCGGGCCGGGCCCTTGCCGTTGCGCTGCATCACGGATCCTTTCCTCGCGGAACCCTTACAGCCTATCCGAGCAAAGCAGGGGTGAGGTCGTCAGGCAAGCTCTTTCGGCTCCGGGGCCTATGATCGCAGCGTGAGGGACGCGGATCGGATCGTCGATGAGACACGGAGGCTGGTGCGCGAGCGGATCGCCCAGGACGTGCGCGTCTGGGACGAGCAGGCGGCGTACCCCCGTGCCGTGGCCCGTGAGAGCGGGCTGACAGCGCTTTTCGTGCCCTGCGAGGCGGGCGGCCTGGGCCTGACCTACGCGGAGGGGATGCGGGTGTTCGAAGAGCTGGGACGCGGTGATGCTGCGTTCGCGTTCTCGCTCTCGATGCACAACGCCGTGACAGCCGCGGTTCATGCGGCCGGCTCGAACGACCTGGTGAGCCGGTGGGGCGAGCCGCTGCGCACCGGCGCCGCGCTGGGCGGCTTCTCGCTGACCGAGCCACACGCCGGGTCGGACGCCACGGCGATCACCACCACGGCCGTGGCCGCAAATGGGGGCTGGCGGGTGAGCGGCCGCAAGGCCTGGGTCTCGCTGGCCGGTGAGGCCGACCTGTTCCTGGTCGTCTGCCGCACGGCCGAGGGACGCGGGCATGAGGACATCGCCATCCTCGCGGTCGCGGGCGACGCCGAGGGCATCTCATTCGGGCCGCTGTACGAGAAGGCCGCCGCCGACCACCTCCCGATCGGCGATATGGTGCTGGACGATGCGGCGGCGGAGCTGCTGGTTCCCCCCGGGGCCGGCATGCGAGCGGCGCTGGCCGCGATCGACGTCGCCCGCTGCGACATCGCGGCGATCGCCTGCGGCCTGCATGCCGAGGCACTCGACGTGGCGCTGCGCTACGCCCGCGAGCGGCGAGCGTTCCAGCACGCCGTGCTCGAGTTTCAGGGCATCCGCTGGCAGCTGGCCGATGCCGAGACAGACCTGGCCGCCTCCCGACTGCTGGTGCGCGCGGCCGCCGAGGCACTGGGCACGGCCGGCGGGCCAGTCGCGGTGGCCCATGCCAAACGGTTTGCGCCCGACGCCGCGCTGCGAGCAGCGATCATCTGCAGCGAGGTGCTCGGTGCGTACGGCTGGCTGCACACCCACCCGCTGGCGCGCTTCATCGCGCTGGCCAAGATGCTTCAGGTGGTGGACGGCACGAGCGAGGTGCAGCGGCTGGTGATCGCGCGCGAGCTCGACCGCCGCGCGGCCGGCCTCTAGCCGGCGTCAGCCCGCGAAGTCCTCGGGCTTGACGTCCTCAAGGAACTTCTTGAACTCGTCGACCACGTCCTCCGCCTCGTTCGGCTCGCGATCGAACTCGATGGCGGAGTCGTCGATCACCTGGTCGGCGACAAAGATCGGGGCGCTGGTGCGGACGGCCAGCGCCAGCGCGTCGGACGGACGCGAGTCGATCTCGATCTCCGAGTCGTCGACCTGCAGCGTGATGACGGCGTAGAACGTGTTCTCGCGCAGCTCCGTGACCGAGATCCGCGTCACGCGCGCGTTCAGCTCGCCGAGCATGTCGGTGACCAGATCGTGGGTCATCGGCCGCGGCGTGGGGGCACCCTGGAGCTTCATCAGGATCGCGGCGGCTTCGGGGTGGCCGATCCAGATCGGCAGGAACCGGTTGCCATCCATCGTCTTCAGCAACACGATCGGCTGTTTGCCCACCATGTCGAACGACACACCGTAGATGCTGACCTCCTGCATGCCCTCGATTATGCCACCACCAGCGGCGGGTGTCGGGTGCGCGAGCTGACCGGGATGGGCGATCCTGGATTCGAACCAGGGACCTCCGCCTTATCAGAGCGGCGCTCTAACCAACTGAGCTAATCGCCCGGGGAGGCGAAAGTATACCGACGCTCAGCCCCCGCCGGAGCCTAGCGCGGTGCCGGGTCGCGGCCGCTACTCATCGGTATTCCCTCGGTCGCGAATGCCGGCAGCCACAGCCTTTCGGACGACCCAGTAGAGCCCCCGGATCGGCAGCCCACACCCCGCTGATTAGGCCGAAAAGCAAGCCTGGCAAGGAGCAAGGGAGGCACAGTGCTTCGCACGGGCCGACCGCAGCGACACCGCCAGGCGCCGCTTTGCAGGCCTAATCAGCCCAGGAGACGCGCTCGGCGCGTAGCTGGTCGATAATGCGGCCCAGCTCTGCGGGCGTGCTGAACCTGAGCTCCACCGTGCCGCCGCGGGGCCCGGATCTGACCGACGCCCTCAGCTTGAGTGACTCCCAGGCCGCGTCGACCGCCAGGTTAGCCAGCTCTTCGTCGACCCAACTCGGCTGCGTCCGCTTGGCGGCCTTGGGCTTGCCCAGCCGCTTGGCTGCCGCCTCGGTGTCGCGCACGGACAGGCCGCGCTTGACCGCCAGCTTGGCCAGCGTGAGCCGCTCCTCCTGGCCACCGGTGAGCAGCAGCGCACGGCCGTGACCCTCCGACAGCGAGCCGGCCTCGATCAGCTCCAGTGCCGCGTCCGGCAGCTCGAGCAGCCGCATCGTGTTGGCGACCGCGGGCCGGCTCTTGCCGACCCGACGTGCGATCTCGGTCTGGCTGAGATCGAGCTCGTCGGACAGCATCGCGTAGGCGCGGGCCTGCTCGACCGGGTTGAGATCCTCCCGGGCGACGTTCTCGGCCAGGGCCATGATCATCGCCTCCCGCTCGTCGAGCGGGCGCACGATGGCGGGGATGGTCGTCAATCCGGCGCGCTGGGAGGCGCGCCAGCGCCGCTCACCGGCCACGATCTGGTAGCCGTCACCGGCGTCGCGCACGATGATCGGCTGCACCACGCCCTCACTCTTGATCGATTCGGCCAGCGCGTTGATGGCGTCGTCGTCGAACCGGGTGCGCGGCTGGCGCGGGTTGGGCCGCACCTGGGA
Organism: Gaiellales bacterium; assembly: GCA_033856975.1. GTDB lineage: Bacteria > Actinomycetota > Thermoleophilia > Gaiellales > JAICJC01 > JAICYJ01. The sequence goes on along the minus strand of JAWVEC010000046.1, from coordinate 3,615 downwards.
GACCTCCAGCTCGACCAGCGAGACCTGGCCGGCCGGGAACTCGGCGACGAGGGCTGCCAGGCCCCGCCCCAATCCTCGATTCTTAGCCACGCTCGACCACCTCCAGCGCGACGCGATAGTACGCGTCCGCGCCCGCTGAACGTGAATCGTACCGGGTGATCGGCACACCGTGGCTGGGCGCCTCCGCCAGCCGGATGCTGCGCGGGACGACGGTGTCGAACACGAGGCCGCCGAAGTGTTCCCGCACCTCGCTTGCCACGTCGCGTGCCAGCGTCGTGCGAGCGTCGTACATCGTCAGCAGCACGCCGGTGATGCCGAGCCGCGGGTTCAGCCGCGTGCGCACCAGCTCGACGCTCTGAAGCAGCTGCGCGAGGCCCTCCAGCGCGTAGTACTCGCATTGCACCGGAACGATCAGCCGGTTTGCGGCCGACAGCGCGTTCACCGTCAGCAGCCCAAGGGAGGGCGGGCAGTCGACGAAGACGTATGGGAAGCGCTCCCCGGTGCCCGCCAGCAGATCGCGCAGCAACGTGTCCTGGGCGGACAGCTCGACCTGGGCGGCGGCCAGGTCGGGATGCGACGGCGCCAGGTACAGGTTCGGCACGTCGGTCTCCAGCACCACCTCGTCCAGCGAGCTGCCGTGCAGCAGATCGTAGGTGCTGGCCTTGAGCTGCTCAGGCCGGAAACCGAGGCCGGTGGTGGCGTTCGCCTGGGGATCAAGGTCGATCAGCAGCACCGGCGTGCCGGCCTCGGCCACGCAGGCCGCCATGTTGATCGCGGTGGTGGTCTTGCCGACGCCGCCCTTCTGGTTGGCGAGCGCATAGACGCGAGAGTTCATGGGGTCGATGGTAGCGATGCCAGCGGACGCTTCCCGGCCATTCCGGGGCGGCGCGGAAAGCGTTCCGGCGTGGCCGAGACCTTGTCCACGACCAGCAGCTGCCGGCCGGTGCTGGTCTCGATCGCACGCGGACTGCCGCCACCGAGCAGGACGGCCACCCGCTCCAGCGCGGCGGCGTCGACCCGGCCCGTCCAGAGCATCACCCGGCCGCCGGGGCGGACGAGCGGCAGGCACAGCTCGAGCGCGACCGCCGGCGGCGCCAGGGCACGGGCCAGGGCAAGATCGAAGGCATCGCGGCCGGCGCCGCGGGCGTACGTCTCCGACCGTTCGACCACCACAGGGCACTCGATGCCGAGCAGGGCGACAGCGTGGCGCAGAAACGCGCCCTTGCGCACCACCGAATCGAGCAGCGTGACCGGCTGTCCGTAATGCAGGGCGAGCGGGATTCCGGGTGAGCCGTTGCCGCTGCCAACATCGACCACGTCGCCGGGCAGTCGTTCGCCGATCGTGGCGCAGGCCGTCAGCGCATCGCCCACCAACTCCCGTCGCAGCTCGACCGGATCACGGATCGCAGTCAGCGAGACCGGCTCGCGGGCCACCAGGTCACAGTACAACTCGAGCGCCGGCGAGAGGTGTTTCACGTTTTACACTCGGTGGTCGATTCCGCTGGCCGTCAGGCTTCCGGGTCGAGCCGCACGACCACGTAGCGGTTCGGCTCGGCGCCCTCACTGGCCGTCGCGAAGCCCCCCATCGACTGCACCTTGGTGTGCACGATCTTGCGCTCGACGGAGGTCATCGGGTCCAGGGCGACGTCGCTGCCGCTGCTGGCCGCCTCCGCCGCAGCGCGCATCGCCACCTCGTGCAGCGTCCGCTCGCGTCGCTTGCGGTAGCCCTCGGCGTCGACCACCACCTCGAGTGGGTGCTCCTCGCGCCGGTGCATGATCGCGTTGGCGAGGTACTGGATGGCGTCGATCGTCTGGCCGTGCTTGCCGATCAGCAGCCCCAGCTCGGACCCGGTCACGGTCGCTGTGACCACGCCGTCCTGCTCGACCAGATCGAGCCGGCCGTCGATCGCAAGCGCTTCGAGCACCCGCTCCAGCAGGTCGCGCACACGGGCGGCGGGTGGGCTCTCGTCAGCCGGGGCCGGCCCGCGCGGTGCCGGCATGGGCGCCGGCGCAACCACGGTGGCGGCCGGATCGACCTCCACCGACGCCAGTACACGGGCCGGCTTGTAACCGACTCCCAACAGCCCCCGCTCGCCCTCCGTCAACACCACGAACTGAACGTCGTCGCGCTGCAGTGAGGGGAAGCGTCGTTCCAGCTCGTGCAGCGCCGCCCAGCGCGCCTCGCCCACCGTCTCACCCGACGTCTCGACCTCGACCCGCTCCATCTCACTCATCGCCGCTTCTTCGGTCGCTTTGGCCGGGCACCGCTACCGCCACCGCCGTTGCCCGGCGCATCCTTCGGTGGGTTGCGCGAGCTGCGGGGCTGCTTGCTCGCGTTCGCCTTCTCCTGCTTCTGCACCACCGGGAAGTGGTGCCCCATCGTCTGCTTGACGATGCCCTGCTGGGCGATCGTCCACAGGTTGGTGGTGATCCAGTACAGCCCGACGCCGGCAGGCACCCGGATGATGAACGGGATGAAGATCACCGACATGCTGGCGAACAGGAACTTCTGCTGGCGATCCTGCACGAAAGAGAACAGCAACGTCGAGCCGAGCATCGAGAGGCAGTAGGCCAGCACCATCACGATCTCGGTGGTACCACCGATCTTTCCCAGTTTGACGAAGATGTCGTCGATACCCAGGAAGGACGTGTCCTGGGTGGGATGGAAGCTGCTCAGCGTCTGGTAGAGCCCGATGAACACCGGCATCTGGAACACCAGCGGCAGGCACGAGGCGAACGGATTGACGTTGTGCTCCTTGTAGAGCTCCATCAACTCCTTCTGCATCTCGGCCTTCGACTCGCGGTCGGCCTTGCCCTTGTACTTGTTCTGCAGCGTCTTCACCTTCGGCTGGATGCGCTGCATCGCGGCCATCGACCGGAACTGCTTGATCGTCAGCGGCAGGATCATGATCCGCACGGTGACGGTCAGCATCACGATCGCCAGGCCCCACGACACGCCCAGGTGGTCGTGGTAGTAGGTGATGATCGCCCTCAGCACATCCTCGATCTGCTGAAGCACGATGAAGTACTGGATCACCGCGCCACCGACCGGCGGTTGTGGGCGTCGTGCGAGTTCCTGGCAGGAACAGGGTCGTGGCCGCCCTTCGACCAGGGGTTGCAGCGCAGCAGCCGCCAGGCCGCGAAGCCCAGGCCACGCACGACGCCGTGACGCCGCACGGCCTGCTCGGCATAGCATGAGCAGGTGGGCTCGTACTTACAGACGCGGGGGGTGAGCGACACCATCGCCTCGAACGGCGTCAACAGCAGCCGCAGCCCGCGCAGCACGGCGATCACGAGCGTACGCATCAGGACGCCGCCTTCTCGCCCGAAGCCCGCAGCAGCTCGGCGACCTGCGCCACCAGCCACTCGAACCCCTGCGCCTCGCTCGCCGCCGCCAGCCCGGGACGTGCTATCAGAACGTAGTCGGTGGCGGGCAGCAGCAGCTCATCGTTCTGCGCCACGGCCTCGCGCAGCCGCCGCTTGACCAAGTTGCGGTCGACCGCTCCGCCGACCTTGCGTGGCACGGCGTATCCGACCCGAGCGATCGCGCCCCCCTCGGCCGCCCGGTAGCGCAGCGTCAGGTACCGGCCGCCCACCGATCGGCCAAGCTGGGTG
>JAWVEC010000045.1:0-4226 GCA_033856975.1 Gaiellales bacterium | reverse complement strand
GCGGCGATCGCGACCGGCAGGCAATCGGCGGTCAGCAGCGCCAGCGCGCGGCCAGCCTGGCTGGTGACGAGGCCGTCCGACTTGGGGAAGGGCTCGGCGCCCGGCCGCAGGAAACGGCCGCCGGCGGGCTCGGCGTCCACCTCGCGCACCTGATTTCCGTGCACCTGCCAGGCCATCGTCGCGGTGGCGCCGTCGGCTCCGATCGCATCCATCGCGCGGCGGCGGTTCTCGGCCACGCACTGGCGCCGATCGTCGGTCAGCGCCCCAAGGTTGAGCGACGTGAACGGCCCCGCCGAGACACCCCCGCGGCGGCTCGTGAAGCCGACTGTGACGCCGGCCGGAGCCGTGTTCCAGCGCAGCAGGGCGGCGGCATCCTCTTGCTCGACCCACTCCAGGCCGCTCACAGCACGGCCTCGACGCCCGGCACCGGGTGACGGCTGGAGTACTCGTAGGCACAGCTGCCGGCCGAGAGCCGGGCGGCTCGCGACCAGCCGCGCGCTCCCCGCCGCTGCACCTCCACCTCGATCACGGCATGGTCGGCGGCGTACTCGTACACGCGGCCACCGTCCGGGTCGCGGTAGGAGACGCCGACCAGGTCGGCCAGCGCGCAGTGCACCTCTCCATCGATACGCAGGAACGGGCCGCGGATCGAGAAGCGGTAGTCGCTCGGGCTCATGCTGGCCCGCGCAGCCAGCCCGCGCAGCGCGCCGTGCAGCTCGTACCGCTCGCCCGCCGCCACCACCGCCCCGGTCGAGAGCACCGGTGCCAGCGGGCCCAGCGTCCCGTAGCGCCGGCTGATCACCTCGACGAAGTCCTCCGGCGCGGCGAACGCATTGCAATGCACGCGCGCCGCCGACTCGGCGTGACGGTTGCCCCAGACGTGCAGCTGGTGGCCCGGCCATGACCGCACGTCCAGCTGCCGCTCGCCGATGGCAAACGTGCCGCTGATCCGCAGCGTGGGCTGGCTGACCATGATCTCGGCCCGCCGCGGACGGCCGCCGCCGCGGTAGCCGAACGGCTCGCCGCCGGGCGTCCAGACAAGATCCCAGCGCGCCTCGTCGACCCGTCCGCGGGCGCTGGCGACGTCCAGCGAGCTGGGCCCGAGAGCCAGCGGGAAGCCGCCGGCGCCGGTCTGGAACTGGTCGATCGAGAAGCTCTGCCGGCGCGCATAGGTGCGGCCCTCGGGATCGCGACCGACGAACCACAGCTCGGCGGTCGACTCGCCCGGAGCGGAATCGGGCGGCACGTGGAAGCTGTGGCGGATCCAGGCCGACGCCGCGCTGTGGGGGTCGACCAGCCGCAGGTGCCAGGCCTCGTAGTGTCCGGGCTGTCCGTGCCAGCGGCTGGCATTCGCGGTCACGATCCTCACCCGGCCACCTCCGCCTGCAGCTCGCGGGCGGCCGCGATCTGCTGCTCCCGCCCCCCAAGCTGGCCGTTGCGACGGCGGCGCAGCAGCTCGGCCAGCAGCTCGCCCACTCGCGGCGACTCCTCCATGCCCAGCTGCTCGCGCAGCGTGCCGCCGTCGATGTCCAGCCGCACGTCGCGAAGCGTGCTGAGGTACAGCTCCGCGGCGGCCGCCGCCGCGCCCTCGCCGGCCGCGGCCACCACCGCCACCTCGTCCGGCTGCGAGGCGAGCAGCTCGGCGATCTGAGCCGGCTCGGACGCCGCCGCAAGCGGCTCGGCCAGCCGTGCCGGGATCACGGCCGCAGCCCCCACCACACGGGCGTCGCGGCGCCTCACCCGCAGCCGCTCGAGCCAGGCGGCCAGCTCGTCGGCCGGGATCGCCGCGGAGATGACCGCCAGCCGGGCACGCCACGCCGGCAGCGCCGGCGCGTGCTTCGCCCGCACGGCGTCAACCCGCTCCACCCGTGCCGCCGCCTCCGGCCCGCAGTCGAGCGCCGGATGGACGGCCGCCGCCAGCCCCAGCTGATCGAGCCGCCGCAGCGAGCCGGTCACCTCGGCCTCGTTCAGGATCGCGACCAGCTCGTCCCGCACGCGAGCGCCGGACAGGTCCCCCACCAGCCCCATGCCGACGCAGCCACGGGCCAGCTCGCGGGTGTGGGCGTCCATCGCGAAGCGGTAGCGGTTCTCGTACCGGATCGCCCGGAAGATGCGGGTCGGATCCTCGATGAACGAGAGGTTGTGCAGCACCCGCACCACGCCCTGCCTGAGGTCGTCGGTGCCGCCGTAGGGGTCGAGCAGGCGGCCGAAGTCGGCCGGCAGCAGCGACACCGCCATGGCGTTGATGGTGAAGTCGCGGCGGTGCAGATCCTGCCGGATCGAGGAGTGCTCGACGGTGGGCAGGGCGGCCGGATACTCGTAGTGCTCGGTGCGCGCACTGGCCACGTCGACGCGCAGGTCGCCCGCGATCACGACGGCGGTGTGGAACTTCTCGTGCGAGTGGCAGCGGCCGCCCAGCGCCGCTGCCAGCCTGGCTGCGAACGCCACGCCGTCCCCCTCCACGGCCAGGTCGACGTCGAAGCCCGGCTCGTCCAGCAGCAGGTCGCGCACCGCTCCCCCGACCAGGTACACGCCCTCAAGGTCGTCGGCCACCGAGGCAACCGCGGGCCACAGCCGGTCGAGCCCGGGCAGGGCTCGCAGGCGGTGACCCAGATCGACAACCTCGGGCGGCCGCTCCCCGGTCGGCCGCTCGCGCATCGCCCGCAACAGATCGCCGCGGGTGATGATGCCGAGCACCTCGTCCACCGGAAACGGGCCCGCCCCTCCGGCCTCGGTCACCGGCAGCCGTCCGTGGCCGCGCAGCAGCGAGCGCTGCACCTCGGCCAGCGGCGCTTCACGGCTGACGGCGGCCACCTCGGCGCTCATCACCGCCCGGGCCGGCGCGTGCCCCAGCCCGTGCTCGATTGCTCGGCCCAGGTCGTCCCGCTCCACCACGCCCACCATCGCACCGGCCGAGGCCAGCGGCACGCCTGAGGTGTGCCGCCGCCGGCACTCCGCCAGCGCCAGCTCGATCGCGTCGTCGGCATCCACGAACCACGGCGGCGAGGACATGATGTCGCCCGCCCGCGGCGCGTCCGCAACGCCAGCTGCGATCGCCTGCGCGAGCCGCGCCCGCACCTCCGCCAGCGACTGGCCGCGCACGATCGCCGAGGCGGCCTGGGAGTGGCCCCCGCCCTCCAGCTGGGCCATCACCGCGGCGACGTCGAACGCGGGCGTGCGGCTGCGGGCGACCGCGAACACGCGGCCGTCCATCTCGACCAGCATCACCAGCGCCCGGCAGTCGGTGAGATCCGTGATCTTGGTCGCCAGCGTCGAGACGTCGTCCACATAGCGCGGCCAGGGCACGGCCGACACCAGCACCGACATGCCGGCCGCCTCGACCTGCTCGGCCGCGTCCAACAGCGCGCCCAGCAGCGCACGGTGATCGTCGTCCAGCGGCGTGTGCAGGAAGCTCGCGATCAGTCGCTGGTCGGCGCCGTGGCGAGCGCAGAACGCCAGCGCCTCGACATCCCGCACGCCGGTGGTGGGATACGTCAGCGAGCCGGTGTCCTCGTGGATGCCAAGCGCCAGCGCGGTGGCCTCGGTGCCGGTGGGCTCGATGCCGCGCTCGGCGAGGATGCCGACCATGGTGGTCGAGAGTGCGCCGTCGCCGGATGTGACGAAGTGCTCCGCCGCCACCCACGGCGGCGGATCGGCCTCGTGGTGGTCGAACAGCACCGTCTCGACGTCGTCGCGCTGCACCACCTCCGCCAGATCACCGAGACGCTTGAGGTCGGACGTCTCGACCACGATCGCGCGCCGCACCGCGGACAGGTCGCAGTCGGAGGCGTCGCGCAGCTCGAGCTCTGCGCCATGCAGGGCGACGAACTCCCGCACGTTTCGGTTGAGGCCGCCGTGCAGCAGCACGGTGGCTCGCGGATACAGCCTGCGAGCGGCCAGCATCGCCCCCAGAGCGTCGAAATCTGTGCTGTGATGGGAGGCGATCACCTCGGCCGGGCGCATTGCTGCAGCGTATTCGATCAGCCGGTGGATGCCGGTGGCGCCGCCAGCGCGATCGCCTCGATCTCGACTCGCGCCCCGGCCGGGAGGGCGGCCACCTGCACCGTGGAGCGGGCCGGAGGGTGGCTGGTGAAGTGGGTCGCGTAGACCGCGTTCATCTCGGCGAACTCGCCCAGATCGGTCATGAAGACGGTCGTCTTGACGACGTCTGAAAGCCCGCAGCCCGCACCCGCCAGCACCGCGGCAAGGCTCTGCAGGACGCGCTC
>JAWVEC010000044.1:0-2995 GCA_033856975.1 Gaiellales bacterium | reverse complement strand
CTTCCGGTGCTCGACCGAGGGCATCACCTCCCGCTTGTGTAGCGCGACACGGCTGATGGCCGGTTAGCGACACCAAGGATGGCCGGTTTGGCAGGTTGCGGGACGGGCGAAGCCCGGCTGCAAGCCTGCCGAACCGGCGACGCGGGTTAGCCCCCGTGTCTGCGGGCCGCGGCGTGTGCGGGCAGGATCGGCTCCTCGACGACCAAGACGAGGACCGAAGTGCCCGGACGTCACGTCACCAGCCAGCAGCTGAGGTTGTTCATGCAATCGCGTCGTCACCACCCCCAACGCGTCGCCGCCGCCAAGGCCGGCTTCAGCGAGCGCACCGCCCGTCGCGTCGAGACGGATCGGCACTTCCCGTCGCACGAGATCAAAGACCGGCGTCCACGCCGCCAATCTCCCGATCCCTTTGCCGGGCTGTGGGAGGCCGAGATCCGCCCGATGCTCGAGACCCAGCCGGGCCTGCGCCCGATCACGCTGATTGAGGAGATGCAACGCCGCCACCCCGATCATGACTGGGACCGGCTGCGCCGCAGCCTGGAGCGCCGGGTTCGCGCCTGGCGGGCCGAGCACGGGGCCGACCGGGAGGTGATCTTCCGGCAGGACCACGTCCCCGGACAGCAAGGGCTGTCGGACTTCACCGACATGGGCGACGCCGCGGTCAGCATCGCCGGCCAGCCGCTCGCCCACCGGCTTTACCACTTCGCCCTGGCCTACTCCGCCTGGGAGCATGCCGAGCCGGTGCTCGGCGGCGAAAGCTTCACCGCACTGGCCGTCGGCCTGCAGAATGCGCTCTGGGCCCTCGGCGGCGTGCCGGTCGAGCACCGGTCTGACAGCCTCTCGGCGGCGTTCCGCAACCTCGACGATGACGCCCGCACCGACCAGACCCGCCGCTACGAGGCGTTGTGCGCCCATTACGAGATGACGCCGACCCGCAATAACACCGGGGTGGCGCACGAGAACGGCGCCATCGAGAGCCAGCACGGCCATCTCAAGCGCGGCGTCGAGCAAGCCCTGCTGCTGCGCGGCGGCGCCGATTTCGCCACGCTTGATGCCTACCGGGCCTGGATCGCCGACCTGATCGGCCGTCGCAATGCCCGTCGCGCCAAGATGGTCCAGTTGGAGTGCGCCGCCTTGCGGCCCCTGCCACCCGACCGGACCACCGACTACGATGAGGCGACGGTGTTCGTCACCTCCAGCAGCGGCTTTGTCCTGCGCAAGGTGTTCTACACGGTGCCGTCACGCCTGATCGGCTTCCGGTTGCGGGTGCGGCTCTACGACGACCGGCTGGAATGCTTCGTCGGCCACAGCCCGGTGCTGACCTTGCGCCGGGGTCGCAGTCACGGCGAGGGACGGCATGGCCATGTGGTCGACTACCGCCACGTCATTCACAGCCTACGCTGCAAGCCGATGGCGCTGCTCAACCTGGTCTATCGTGACGCGCTGTTTCCCCGCCCACCCTATCGGCTGGCCTGGGAGAGGCTGCTCGCCGCGGGCGATCCGAAAGCGGCGTGCAAGACCATGGTCTTGCTCCTCGCACTCGCCCATGAGCGCGGCTGCGAGGCGGAACTCGCGACGGCCCTCACCGAACAAATGCAGAGCACGGAAGTGGCCGGCAAGATGGCCGTCGACCTCCCGGCGCTGCGCGCGCGGTTCGCCCCGGCGCGCGTGGCCATGCCCGACATCGTGGTCAACCTGCCTCCGATCGCCAGCTACGACGCGCTGCTCGCGTCACGGGGAGAAGCCGCATGAACGATACGAGCAGCGACACCATCACCGTCGACACCGCGCGCTTGCCGCTGCTGCTCAATGAGCTGCGGCTGCCGACCATCGCCGCCATGTGGCGAACCTTCACCGAACGCGCCGATCGAGAGGGGTGGCCGGCGGCGCGATTGCTGGCAACGCTCACCGAGCTGGAGCTCGCCGAACGGGCGCAGCGACGCATCCAGCGACACCTGATCGAGGCGCGTCTGCCCCCCGCCAAGACGCTGGACAGCTTCGAATTCGCCGCCGTCCCCATGATCAGTCGCGCCCATGTCGCGGCACTGGTCACCGGCGACGGATGGATCGGCCGCGGCGACACGATCCTGTTGTTCGGCCCGAGCGGCTCCGGCAAGTCGCATCTCGCGGCCGCATTTGGCCATGCCCTGGTCCAGAACGGCTACCGCGTCCTGTTCACCCGAACCACCGACCTCGTGCAGCGCCTGCAGCAGGCCCGTCAGGCGCTGTCACTCGAGAGCGCCATCGACAAGCTGGACAAATACCACCTGCTCATCCTCGAGGACCTCTGCTACGTCCGCAAGGATCAGGCTGAGACCTCGGTCCTGTTCGAGTTGATCGCCGCCCGATACGAACGCCGCAGCCTGATGATCACGGCAAATCAGCCCTTTGGGGAGTGGACAAGCGTTTTTCCGGACGCCGCCATGACGCTCGCCGCCGTCGACCGCCTCGTCCACCACTCCACAATCTTCGAGATGAACGTCGAAAGCTATCGGCGCAAGGCCGCCGCCGCTCGTGCGTCACGCAAACCCCGCAACCTCAGCGACAGCAAGCGCGACAGCGACGACCAGCAGCCTATGCGGCACGATCCGCATAGCGCTGCCACTTCCTAGAATCAGATTCATCCTGTTTCTGATGGGGTGGCTGTGGGCTTGTGGGCAACGCGCTTGCGTTGTCCACAAATCCATAGCCGGACGGCTGACCACTCCCATCCTCCCTTGTCGCCGCGCGACAGCAAGTCCATCTTGCCAGCGCGCAGCGACCGGCCATCTGCCTGTCGCTCGCCGGCCATCAGTCGTGTCGCGCTACACGCGGTTCTACGCCTGCTGCGGGGCGAGGACCTGGAGACGGTCTCGCGCTCGCTTGGGGTGACGGCCGCCACGCTGAGTGGTTGGCGCGAAGCCTTCTTGACGGCCGGAGAGGCGAGCCTCTCGGCCCGGCCCACTGACCGCGAGGCGCTGGAAAGCGGGCGGCTGAAGGCGCGGCTGGGCGAGAT
>JAWVEC010000043.1:0-13496 GCA_033856975.1 Gaiellales bacterium | reverse complement strand
GGACAGGCCGACCTGGTGGGATCGGACGGCCACCGCGAACGCCGGCCGCCCTATCTGGACAAGGCGTTCGCCGCGGTCAGCCGGGAGCTCGGCGATGAGCGCGCCCTGCCGCTGTTCACCGGCGCCGCGCTCGAGCCGCTGGCCACCGAGCCACTGCTGCGCGCCCAGACCGGGTAGGTTGCGCGCATGAACTTCGCCGTCCCCGCAGACGCCTACGACCGCTTCATGGGCAAGTACTCCGTGCAGCTGTCGGCGCAGCTGGCCGACCTGGCCGGGGTGCGCGGCGGCCAGACGGTGGTCGACGTCGGCTGCGGCCCGGGCGCGCTGACCGCCGAGCTGGTACGACGGGTCGGAGCGGCCAGCGTCTCGGCCGTCGATCCGTCCGAGACGTTCGTTGAGGCGGCCCGCGAGCGCCACCCCGAGGTGAACGTGCAACGCGCATTCGCCGAGCAGCTGCCGTTTGCAGATGGAGCGTTCGATGCGGCGCTGGCGCAGCTCGTCGTCCACTTCATGCGCGATCCCGTCGCGGGGCTGGCCGAGATGGCGCGGGTCACACGAGACGGTGGCACGGTCGCCGCGTGTGTCTGGGACCACGGTGGCGGCCAGGGGCCGTTGAGCCTGTTCTGGGACGCCGTTGCGGAGCTCGACCCAGAAGCGCCCGACGAGTCGCGCGGTGCCGGCGCGCGGGAGGGACACCTCGCCGAGCTGTTCGAGGCGGCCGGCCTGCTGGACGTGGAGACGTCCGTCGAGACCAGCTCGGTCGAGCACGCCAGCTTCGAAGCCTGGTGGCAGCCGTTTACCGGCAGCGTCGGCCCGGCCGGCGCCTACGTGGCCGGACTCGACACGGAACGAAGGGCGCGGCTCCAGAATCTGTGCCGCGCGCGCATCCCCGGGGAGCCGTTCACGATCACGGCCCGGGCTTGGGCGGCTCGCGGCCGCGTCGGCCCCGGCTCCATCTAACTCACCTTCACCGTGCTGTACGGGCAGAAGCCCGACGGCGGCACGGGAAGGGCAACGCGACAGCTTGGCTGGTAGCTTGCTCGATATGCAGCCCACCAGCCGCTCGGGCCGATGACGATCGCCGGCCGCCACATGCGCCAGCGCACCGGGCAGGAGCAGCGCGCCACCAACCTGGAGCTGTTCTTCGACCTCGTGTTCGTGTTCGCGGTCACCCAGCTCTCGCACCTGCTGGGCTCGCACCTGACGTTCACCGGCGCGGCTCAGACCGCCCTGCTGCTGCTGGTCACCTGGTGGGCCTGGGTCTACACGACGTGGATGACCAACTGGTTCGACCCCGACCTGCCGGCCGTGCGCTGCCTGCTGATCGCAGTGATGCTTGCCAGCCTGGCGATGGCGATCGCGATCCCGCACGCGTTTGGCGACCGGGCGGTGATGTTCGCGCTCGGCTACGGCAGCCTGCAGGTGATCCGAAACGCGTTCGTCGTGTGGGCGACCAATCGCGGCTCGCAGCTGCACGGTGCGTTCGTCCGGATCCTGGCGTGGTCGATCGCCGTGGCGCTGCTGTGGCTGCTGGGCGCGCTGCTTGACGGCGGCGCCCGCGCCGCCGTCTGGACGATCGCGCTCGTGATCGACTACGCCGGTCCCGCGGCCGGCTACTGGGTGCCGGTGATGGGACGGTCACTGTCCGGTGAATGGGAGATCGAGGGCGCCCACTTCGCCGAGCGGTTCCAGCTCTTCATCATCATCGCGCTGGGCGAATCGATCGTCGTCACCGGCGCGACCGCCAGCGGCCTGCAGATCGACGCCGCCCGGGCGGCCGCGATCGGCGTCTCTTTCCTGACCTCCGCCGCCCTGTGGTGGCTCTACTTCGACTTCGTCGCCACCATCGCCCAGCGGCGGCTCGCGACCAGCGACGAGAGCGGCGCGCTGGCCCGCGACGCCTACACCTACATCCATACGCTGATGGTGGCCGGCATCATCGTTGCCGCCGTGGGCGACGCCGTGTTGATAAGGCATCCGGGCGGCCACGCCACGGGCGCGCAGCTGGCCGCACTGGCAGGCGGGCCGGCGCTCTACCTGGCCGGGCACGTCGCCTTCCGGCTGCGGATGGCGCACTCGCTGAGTCCCAAGCGCGTGGGGGCGACGATCGCGCTTGTGCTGGCCGGTCTGCTGGGATTGGTGATGCCGACGCTGGCATGCGCGTCGCTGCTGCTCGCGATCCTGATCGCGCTGATCGTGGCCGAGCTGGTGGCGGGACGCCGCCGGCAGCGGAGCGGCCGGCCCAGCCCGCTGGAGGCTCTCTCCGGAGATATGCCTGTATAACTCGCCAGATGCGCAGCGAGTCAGAACAATTCTTTCACCGCCTGCTGGACGCCGCCGGGCCGAACGGGGACGAGCGGATCGCGGCCCGTGTGTGGCGCGAGTACGCCTCCGGCTTCGCGAAGGTCAGCCACGACCGGCTGGGGTCGAGCTTCGCCGTGGCGAACGAGGAGGGCGGGCTGAGCGTGGCCGTGTTCGGCCACATCGACGAGATCGCCCTGGTCGTGAACCACATCGACGATGACGGCTTCCTCTGGTTCGGGCCGGTTGGGGGCTGGGATCCCGAGGTGCTGGTGGGACAGCGGGTGCGAATCCTGTCCCAGCACGGGCCGCTGGCCGGCGTGATCGGAAAGAAGGCGCGCCACCAGCAGGATGCGGAGGATCGCGAGAAGCCGTCCAAGGTGCGCGACCTGTGGATCGACATCGGCGCCTCTTCCGCGGCCGGCGCCCGCGAACTGGCCACCGTCGGTGACCTGGCGGTGCTCGAGCAGCCCGTCATCACCCTCGCCAACGGCCGCATCGCCAGCCGCGCCACCGACAACCGATGCGGCGCGTACGTGGCCGCCGAGTCGGTGCGCCTGTACGGCGGGCAGGCCGGCGGCGCGCGGCTGACCGGGGTCGCCTGCGTCGGCGAGGAGACCGACTTCACGGGGGCGTTCACGACCGCCTTCTCGCTGGCCCCGGACGTCGCGATCGCCGTGGACGTGACCAACGCGACCGACTACCCCAGCACCAGCAAGCAGCAGTACGGCCACGTCGCCCTTGGCAGGGGGCCGGCCCTGGCCCGCGGATCGGGCGTCCATCCCGAGGTGTTCGACGGCCTGGTGGCCGCCGCCGAGGCCGAGAACATTCCCTACCAGGTGGAGCCGGTAGGCGGACACACCGGCACCGACCTGGACGCGGCGCACCTCACTCGCGGCGGCATCCCCGGCGGAGTGGTCAGCATTCCGCTGCGGCACATGCACTCTCCCAACGAGCTGCTCGACCCGGTCGACCTCGACGCCTGCGCCGCTCTGGTGGCCGCGTACGCGCGACGGCTGACGGAGGGCCCAACCGGCTCCTGAGCGGTACCATCTCCGGCATGCGCCGAATGCTGTCCGTCGCGCTGCTGACCGCCGGATTCGTGGTGATCCTGGCGGTGGTGGCGTTCGGCCGCTCCCACACCGGTGCGCTGAAGCCGCCCGCCATTGGGCTGCCCCCTCCCGGCAGCCGCACGCCGGCGGTCGCGTTCGACGCCACCACCACAGCCGGACGCAAGATCAGCCTGGCCGGCTTCCACGGAAAGCCGCTGGTGATCAACTTCTTCGCCGCCTGGTGCGAGCCCTGCAAGCGTGAGGCGCCGGAGTTCACCCGGCTCGACCAGCGCTACCGAGGCCGCGTCGCGCTGCTCAGCGTCGCGGTGCGCACGTCGCACCGCTCGAATCTGGACACCTTCGTCCATGACAACGGCATCACCTGGCCCGTGATCTGGGATCAGGGCGGCGGCCTGACCGACTCCTACGGCATCCTCGGCCAGCCGATCACCTACGTGATCGACAGCCAGGGACGGGTGGTGTACCGGATCATCGGCCAGACGACCGAGCACCGCATCGCCGGCCTGCTCGACCAGCTGCTGCCGGCGTGACGATCTCGCCCACCGACCTGGCGGTGGCCTTCGCCGCCGGCTTCGTCTCGTTCATCTCGCCCTGCGTGTGGCCGCTGATCCCGGGCTACCTCTCGTTCGTGAGCGGCGTGCCGGGCCCGGAACTGTCCGGCCATCGGCTGCGGGTGGGCGTGGCGGCGGGCGGCTTCGTGGCCGGCTTCAGCGTCGTGTTCGCGCTGGCCGGAGCGGGCACCGGCGTGCTGGGGTCGCAGTTCCTCGATCACCGCCGCGGCCTGGAGCTGGTGGCGGGCGCGATCGTGATCGCGATGGGGGTGCTGATGCTGGCCCCCACCGCCTCGCTGATCGGGCGGGCCTGGAAGCTGCCCACGCCTGCGCGTCCCCACGGCCCGCTGGGAGCGGCCCTGGCCGGGGCGGCGTTCGGCGTCGGCTGGACGCCATGCATCGGCGCTCAGCTGGCCGCAATCCTTGCCATCGCCAGTAGCCGCGGCGGAGCCGGCTCGGGCGCGCTGCTCTTGTTCGTGTACGGCCTCGGCCTTGGCGTGCCGTTCCTGGCCGCCGGCATCTGGCTGCCCTCGGTGATGTCCGCCACCAGGGTGCTGCGCGACCACTGGCCGCTGGTGACGCGCGTCTCGGGGGCGGTGCTGATCGTGGCCGGAGCGCTGCTCGCGAGCGGCCGCCTGACCGACCTCACCACGCGCCTGGCCGGGTAGGCTGTCGCCGTGAAGGTCGTCTCCGTGGTCGGCAACCGCCCGCAGTTCATCAAGGCAGCGCCGCTCTCGCGGGCGCTGGCCGAGGTCTGCGACCACGTGCTGGTGCATACCGGGCAGCACTACGACGAGGAGCTGTCCCAGGTGTTCTTCGAGGAGCTCGGCATGGAGCCGCCCGATCACCGGATCGAGACCGGCTCGGGCAGCCACGCCCAGCAGACGGGCTCGATGCTGGTGGCGCTCGAGCCGGTGCTGAGCTCCGAGCAGCCGGACATGGTGCTGGTCTACGGCGACACCAACTCGACGCTGGCGGGCGCGCTGGTGGCCGCCAAGGCCGGCTACCCGCTGGGCCACGTCGAGTCAGGACTGCGCTCGTTCGACCGCCGTATGCCGGAGGAGGTCAACCGGGTGGTCACCGACGTCGTCTCCGACCTGCGCTTCTGTCCCAGCGAGACGGCGGTGCGCAACCTGGCCGCCGAGGGCATCGAGGCCGGCGTTCACCTGGTCGGCGACGTGATGGTGGACGTCGCGCGGCAGTTCGGCCCGGCGGCGGCGCGCCGCTCGGGCGCACTCGAGCGGCTGGGGCTGGCCGCAGGCCGCTACGCGCTGATCACCGTGCACCGGCAGTCGAACACCGTGGCCGAGGCGCTGCCGGCGCTGGTGGCGGTGCTGGAGGCGATCGAGGAGCCGCTGGTGTTTCCGCTGCACCCCCGCACCGAGGCCGCGCTCAGCCGTCGCGGCCTGCTGGAGCGGACCGAGCGCGCGGCCATCATCACGCCGCCGCTCGGCTACCTCGA
Organism: Gaiellales bacterium; assembly: GCA_033856975.1. Classification (GTDB taxonomy): domain Bacteria; phylum Actinomycetota; class Thermoleophilia; order Gaiellales; family JAICJC01; genus JAICYJ01. Next base: position 8,109 of record JAWVEC010000043.1, on the reverse strand, counting down.
CTTCACGGCGCTGCTGGCGTCGGCCCGCGTCTGCCTGACCGACTCCGGCGGCGTGCAGAAGGAGGCCTACCTGCACAGCGTGCCCTGCATCACGCTGCGCGACACCAGCGAGTGGGTCGAGACGATCGAGCTGGGCTGGAACCGGTTGGTGCCGCTGGAGGCGGGAGCGGTGGCGGCCGCCCTGTCTGAGACGAGCCGGCCCGAGCAGCACCCTCCGCTGTACGGCGACGGCCAGGCATCGCAGCGGATCGCCGGCCTGGTTGCCGCCTTCACGCGCTGACGCTCTGTACGATCCCCGCCTGATGGCCTCCGACATCGCGATCATCGGCGCCGGCTACGTCGGCCTGCCGCTCGCCGTTGCCTTCGCCCAGGCGGGCAAGCGCGTGCACTGCCTGGACACCGATCCCGCCAAGGTGTCCGCGATCGGGGCGGGAGAGAGCTACATCGACGATGTCCCCTCGCCCGACCTGGCCGCGCTCACAGGCGCCGGCTTGCTGACCGCGGGCAACGACTACGCGGCGGTCGCCGACGTGGACGCGATCGTGATCTGCGTGCCCACGCCGCTCTCGGACAACCGCGAGCCGGACGTCTCGATCATCATCTCCGCGGCCGAGTCGATCGCGCCCCACCTGCGCCGCGGCCAGCTGGTGGTGCTCGAGTCGACCACCTACCCCGGCACCACCCGCGAGCTGCTGGCGCCGATCCTGGAGCGAAGCGGGCTGGCGGCCGGCCGCGACTTCCACCTGGCGATGTCCCCCGAGCGGATCGATCCCGGCCGCACCGACCACACCGTGCGCACCACGCCCAAGGTGGTGGGCGGGTTGACGCCGGAGTGCGCGCGGCGCGCGAACGAGCTGTACGCGGTCTGCGTCGACACGCTGGTGCCGGTCTCGTCGCCCGACGCCGCCGAGCTGGTGAAGCTGCTCGAGAACATCTTTCGCAGCGTCAACATCGCGCTGGTGAACGAGCTGGCGATGCTCTGCGACCGGATGGGGCTGGACGTGTGGGAGGTGATCGACGCCGCCGCCACCAAGCCGTACGGCTTCATGCGCTTCACCCCCGGGCCGGGGCTGGGCGGCCACTGCATCCCGATCGATCCCTTCTTCCTGTCCTGGCGGGCGCGCCAGTTCGACTTCCAGACCGAGTTCATCGAGCTGGCCGGCAAGGTCAACACGCAGATGCCCTACTTCTGTGCCGAGCGCGTCTCGCACGCCCTGAACGATGTCCGAAAGCCGGTCTCGGGCAGCGCGGTGCTGGTGCTGGGGGTCTCGTACAAGACCGACGTGGGCGACGTCCGCGAGTCGCCCGCGATCAGGCTGATCGAGCTGTTGCAGGGCCTGGGCGCAGAGATCTCCTACCACGACCCGCACGTCCCCGACCTGCAGGGCGAGGGGCTCGCGCTGCGCTCGGTGCCGCTGGATGACGCCGTACTCGAGCAGGCCGATATCGTCTGCGTGGTGACGGCTCACTCGGGCATCGACTACCGGCGCATCGGCGAGCGCGCGCAGCTGGTGATGGACTTCCGAAACGTCGTCCCCAAGAGCGACGGGCGGGTGCACACGCTGTGAGCGAGCCGCTTCGGATCGGCGTCGTCGGCTTGGGCTACTGGGGCCCCAACCTGGCCCGCAACTTCTCGCAGATGCCGGAGGCCGAGCTGGCCTGGTGCTGTGACGCCGATCCCGCACGTCACGCCAAGTTCGCCGCCCAGTTCCCCGAGTCACGTTTCACGACCGAGCTGGAAGACCTGCTGGCGGACGACGCGCTGGAGGCGGTGGTGGTGGCGACGCCGGTGCCCACCCACCACGCCGTCGCGCGCCGCGTGCTCGAGGCAGGCAAGCACGTGTTCGTCGAGAAGCCGCTGGCCTGGACGGTGGCCGAGGCGCGCGAGCTGGAGGCGCTGGCGGCCGAGCGCGGGCTGACGCTGATGGTGGGCCACCTTCTGCGCTTCCACCCGGGCGTGGTCAAGCTGCGCCAGCTGATCGAGTCGGGAGAGCTGGGCGACGTGCTGTACGTGTACGGCAACCGCCAGAACCTGGGCGTGATCCGCGAGGACGAGAACGCGCTCTGGAGCCTTGGCGTCCACGACATCTCGGTCGTCCTGTACCTGCTCGGCGGCCGCCCGGTCGAGGTCTCTGCACGCGGCGAGTGCTACGTCAGGCCGGGCGTCGAGGACGTGGTGTTCGGATACGTCAAGCTGGCCTCGGGGCAGGTCGGCCACCTGCACCTGTCGTGGCTCGACCCGCACAAGATGCGCAAGATGACGGTGGTCGGATCCAAACGGATGGCAGTGTTCGACGACATGGAATCGGACCGCAAGGTGACCGTCTATGACAAGGGGCCGGTCGAGACCGCGCCGGGCAAGATCTCGACCCACACCGGTGACATCACGATCCCCGTCATCTCCCTCGAGGAGCCGCTGCGGATCGAGTGCCGGGCGTTCGTGGAGGCCGTCCGAAGCGGCGACCCCGCCCACCCGGCCAATGCCGCCGAGGGAGTGGCCGTAGTCGAGGTGCTGGAGGCGATGCAGCGCTCGCTGGATCAGGGCGGCACGACCATCGCGCTGGAGCCGGCAACGGCATGAACTGGGCGGCCGCCGACGCGCCTGGACTGACGCTCGCCGCCGACGCGACGATCGGCGAGGACGTCAGCTTCGGCGCCAACGTGACGGTGCACGAGGGTACCGTGATCGGCGCCGGCTGCGCGATCGGCGACAACGCCGTGCTGGGCAAGCAGCCGACCCTGTCGGCGATGTCCACGGCCAGCCGCGGGCCGCTGCCGGGGCTGGTGCTGGGCGCAGGCTGCGCCGTCTCGGCCGGGGCGGTGCTGTCGGCCGGCACAACGATGGGCGAGCGCTGTGTGGTCGGCGACCTGGCGACCGTGCGGGAGCGCTGCACGATCGGCGACGACGTCGTGATCGGGCGCGGCGTCTGCGTCGAGAACGACACCAGCGTCGGCTCGCACACCAAGATCCAGTCGAACGCCTACATCACGGCCCACTGCACGCTCGAGGAGTGGGTCTTCATCGCGCCATGCGTGGTCACCACCAACGACAACTTCATGGGCCGCACGGAGCGACGCCACGCGTTGCTGCGGGGCGCCCTGATCCGGCGTGGCGCCCGGGTGGGTGGCGGGGCGACGCTGCTACCGGGGATCGAGATCGGTGAGGAGGCCTTCGTCGGCGCCGGTGCCGTGGTGACGCGCGATGTGCCGGCCCGCAAGCTGGTGGTGGGCAGCCCGGCGCGGGTGCTGCGCGACGTGCCCGACGACGAACTGCTGGACGCGGAGCAGGGCTAGGCCGCGGGCCTCACACCACGAGCGTGGCCGAGACGGCGGCGCTGTGATCGGCGTCGCCCGCGAACCGCACCCGCCAGGTACCCGCAGTCGGCGCCGTGGCGAACGCGTATCCGCCCCTCGGCCCGACGGTTGCCGTGTCACGGATGCTCCAGCCGGACGTGCCGTGCCGCTGAAGCGTCACGGTCGCACCCGCCAGGTGCGGGAACATCCTGCCGGAGAACCTGCTGCTCGAGGCGAGCAGGGTCAGTGTCGGGCTGACCGCGACGTGAACCACCGGCGAGAACGCGTTTGGCCGCATCAACCGGTAGGCGACGTTCTTGCCCGGCGCGCGGGGCAGCGAGAATCGTCCTTCGGAGTCGAGGCTGATCGCCGCCTTGGAGACCGTCCAGGTTGTCTCCGATCCCACCCGCATCTCGAGGTGAAACGGCGACACAGGCGCGGGCCACAGCCGTCCGGTGAGGTCGAACGCCTGGCCGGCGGTGGCCGTCAGCGGCGCGCTCAAGGACACCTGCAGCAGCCGGAAGTAGGTCGAGCGCAGGCCCATCGCCGAGTACACCCCGCTGCCGGTGCGGCTGACGGCGCCGTTTGAGGTGTACAGCAGCACTCCCGTCACGCGCTGCGACGGCAGGTCGATCGTCTGGTCGAGCGTCCGCACGATGCCGGGCAGGCCGAGAGCCGCCGCCAGGCTCGTCTGCGTGAACAGCCGCGGCGCCCAGGTGTGGTTCGGATTCAGGCCGCCGGCCGCGTCGTACGGGTCGCTGACCGGCATCAGGTAGGGCTGGTTCGCACTGCCCCACGAGGCTTGGAGCGACGAGGTGCGGCCGCCCGAGCTGGACGAGAAGTAGGTGGTGGCGACGTGGCCGGCGTACATCACGACCTGCCGCGCGGTCGCGGCCACGGCCGCGTCGGAGGCCGCCGCCTGCCGCTCGATCGGGCAGTACATCTGGCTGCGGGTGTCCGGATAGGCGTCGAAGCTGCCGCCGCCTCGGGTCGCCGCGGCGTAGGAGCGGGCGGCCACGGCCTGCGTCTGCACGGCCTGTGCCGGCCACGACGCGGGCACCTCGCAGGGCACGACGCCGCGCACGTACTTCTCCATCGGCACGATGTTGATCAGAGACAGCGAGCCGCCACTTCGCTCGATGTCGAAGTCGCCCCACCAGTGGTCGTTGCTGTAGCCGTTCAAGGCAGCATCGTCCAGCCGCAGCGGCGCACTGCCCGGAGTGATCCGCACGGAGTCGCTGATGCCGGCCCAGACGTACCTGCCCGCGGCGGTGCTCCACAGCCGCAGCTTGCCCGCGATCGGGCCGAGGTCGACGCGGTAGGTGCCGGCCGCCAGCGTGCGCGTCACGCCCGCTCCATCACGCGCGGTGACGGCGGCGGCGAAGGCGATGTGGGCGGACGGGCGGTTGCTGGTCAGCAACACCCGCTCGGTGGTGCCGACCGGCAGCTGGCCAAGCGACGTGCCGGTGTAGTAGTGGGCGAGGATCTGGCCGTGGCTGAAGCCCTTCTGCGCGTAGCCGAGCGCCCCGTACTGGGACATGCCGATGCCGTGGCCCCAGCCATGCCCGGTGAGGGTGAACAGCGTTGCCGCTCCGGAGGGCGCGGCCGAGATGCCCATCCCGGCAACGGCCGCAAGCAGGATGGCAAGACGGCGAATCATGAGGGTTTGCATCGGCATCAATCCAGTACGCCTGAACCCAAGGTGACGGATCTGATCCGTGTTGTACCACCCCTGCTACAGCCGTGCGCAGCGCAGGTCGATAACCTGCTGGTGCCCACGATGAACCCGATCGCCCTGCTCCCTCCCCGCCTGCGCGCCATCGCCGAGATCGTGCTCACGCTCGCGATGGCGATCCTGATCGCGTATCTGGCGCAGGCGTTCGTGGTCAAGCCCTACCAGGTTCCCACCGCCAGCATGGTGCCGACGCTGGAGCCCGGCGACTACCTGATCGCCGATCGGCTGAGCCTCGACTTCCGTGACCCGGCGCGGGGCGAGATCGTCGTGTTTCACCCCCCCTACTGCGTCCAGGGTGAGAACACGGAGGGCGTCTGCAACACCAATGACCCCACCCGGCGGGTCGGCCCGGCCGGCGACACGTTCATCAAGCGCGTGATCGGCCTGCCCGGCGAGCTGATCTGGGCGAAAGCCGGACACGTGTGGGTCAAGCCGGCCGGTGGCAAGCCCACCGAGCTTGTCGAGTCGTACCTGCACGGCACGCGCACGGGCGCCTTCCGGCGGACGCTGATACCGACCGGCTGCTTTTTCATGATGGGCGACAACCGGGCCGACTCGCTCGACTCGCGCAAGTGGGGCTGCGAGCCGCGAGCGGATATGATCGGCATCGCCCGGTTGCGCTACTGGCCGATCGACCGGCTGGGGATTCTCTAGCCGGCCGTTCCCGGCGCATGCTGCCTCGGCCCGCCGGTAGACTGACTGCGCGGTCAAGAGGGGAGTACGGCACGTTGCGGTTGCGTCGTTCCTGCCTGGCGGTGCCGGGCTCATCACCGAAGATGCTGGCGAAGGCGGCCGTGCTCGCCGCCGACCAGGTGTTCCTCGATCTGGAGGACGCCGTCTCGCCGCTCGAGAAGGTGCCCGCGCGCCGTAACGTGGTCGAGGCGCTGACCGGACACGACTACTCCGGCAAGACGCGGGTGGTGCGGATCAACGGCGTCACCACGCAGTGGTGCCTGGGAGACCTGCTGGAGGTCGTCTCCGGCGCCGGCAGCCGGCTCGATTGCGTGATGGTGCCCAAAGTCGAGGATGCCGCCCAGCTGCACTTCGTCGACCACGTGCTGACGCAGCTCGAGGGCGAGCACGGCATCGAGCACCGGATCGGCATCGAGGCCCAGATCGAGAACGGGCGCGGGGCGATGAACATCCGCGAGATCGCGCAGGCCAGCCCGCGCATCGAGACGCTGATCTTCGGCCCCGGCGACTACGCCGCCAACATGGGCGTCGATGCGATGGTGATCGGCTCGATCGATCCCGAGTACCCGGGCGACCAGTGGCACCACATCCTCTCGCTGATCGTGACCGCCGCCCGCGCATACGGGCTGCAGGCGATCGACGGGCCCTACACCGACATCAAGAACACGGATGAGTACCGCCGGCTCTGCCGGCGCGCGAAGATGGTCGGCTACGACGGCAAGTGGGTGCTGCATCCCGACCAGATCGGGATCGCCAACCAGGTATTCGCGCCCAGCGCCGAGGCGTTCGAGGGCGCCCGCCGGCTGCTGGCCGCCTACGACCACGCCACCCGGGTGGAGCGGAGGGGCGCGGTCATGCACGAAGGCCAGATGATCGACGAGGCGTCGCGCAAGATCGCCGAGTCGATCGTCGCCCGCGGCGTCGCCGCCGGCATCGGCGGCGGCCAGGAGGCGGCGACGTGAGCGCGGCGCTGGACGGCCTGACCGACGAGCAGCGCGAGGTCGTCTCGCTGGTGCGCCAGTTCACCGACGAGCAGATCATCCCGGTGGCATCCCAGCTCGAGCACGACGACGTGTTCCCGGACGAGATCGTGGCCGGGCTCAGGGAGCTGGGGCTGTTCGGCTTCACGATCCCCGAGCGGTACGGCGGCCTGGGGCTCGACCTGACCACCTACGCGCTCTCCGTCAGCGAGCTGGCGCGGGGTTGGATGAGCGTGTCGGGCATCATCAACACCCACTTCATCGTGGCCGACATGATCGTGCGCGACGGCACCGACGAGCAGCGCGAGCGGCTGCTGCCCCGCATGGCCACGGGCGAGCTGCGCTGCGCCTTCTCGATGACCGAGCCGGAGTGCGGCTCGGACGTGCAGGCGATCCGCACCCGCGCGGTGCGGGACGGCGATGACTACCTGGTCACCGGGCAGAAGATGTGGGTGACCAACGGGCTGCGCTCCGGGCTGGTGGCGACGCTGGTCAAGACCGACCCGGATGCCACGCCCGCGCATCGCGGCATGAGCTGCCTACTGGTCGAAAAGACGCCGCTGGAGGCTCAGCAGGGCGGCCTGACGATCCCGCCGCAGCTCGAGAAGCTGGGCTACAAGGGCGTCGAGACGACCGAGCTGGTGTTCGCCGATCACCGCGTCCCGGCGGCCGACCTGCTGGGCGGCGCGGAGGGCCACGGCTTCCAGCAGATGATGTCGGGCGTCGAGGTCGGCCGCGTCAACGTGGCCGCCCGCGGCGTGGGTGTCGCACAGCGCGCGTTCGAGCTGGCGATCCGCTACGCGCAGCAGCGCGAGGCATTCGGCAAGCCGATCGCCAAGCACCAGGGGATCCAGTTCAAGCTGGCCGAGATGGCGACCAAGATCGAGGCCGCGCGGCTGCTGATGCTGTCGGCCGCGCGCAAGAAGGACGCCGGCGAGCGATCGGACGTGGAGGCCGGCATGGCGAAGCTGTACGCCTCCGAGATCTGCCACGAGGTGGTCGAGGACAGCTTCCGCATCCATGGCGGCTACGGCAACTCGAAGGAGTACGAGATCGAGCGGCTGTACCGGGACGCGCCGATGCTGCTGATCGGCGAGGGCACGAGCGAGATCCAGAAGCTGATCGTCGCCCGCGGGCTGCTGGCCAGGTACCCGCTGTGAGCGGCCGCGAGTTCGATGCCCGCGAGACCCGGTTCGGGCGCTACCTGGAGGACTTCGAGGTCGGCGACGTGTACAAGCACTGGCCCGGCAAGACGATCACCGAGGCCGACGACCACCTGTTCTGCATGATCACGATGAACCACCACCCGCTGCACATCGACTCGCACTACGCCGAGACCGAGACGCAGTTCGGCAAGAACGTGGTGGTCGGCAACCTCGTCTACTCGCTGGTGCTGGGGATGAGCGT
>JAWVEC010000042.1:0-6285 GCA_033856975.1 Gaiellales bacterium | reverse complement strand
CTACCGGACTCCGTGATCTGCTCCTACTTGAGAACCGGCGCCTTGACAACGCTCGAGAGCCACTGATCCTGGATCTGCGCCAGCGTGCCATCCGCCTTGAGTGCGGCGAGCGCCTTGTTGACGCAGGGGGTCAGCGAGCTGCCCTTGTCCAGCACCAGGCTGAAGTGCTCCGGACTGCTCGGATCGGCTTGGAACTGGCCGACCAGGTCGCCGTTTGAGAGCTGTATGTCGGCGATGTAGTACGCGCTGGGGAAGTCTGTGATCAGCCCGTCGATCTGTCCCGCCTTCAGAGCTGCGATCGCGTCGTTGGTGGTGGTGTAGGTCTGCGCCTCGCTGCTCGGCTGGATGGTGTTGGTGATGAAGTCGTAGTTGGTGGTGCCGATCTGGGCGCCAAGCTTGTAGCCCTTGAGGTCGGCGATGCTCGTGGCGCTGTCGATCGGCTTGCCCTTCAACGCGACGACCGCCTGGCTGACGTTGTAGTAGGAATCGCTCAGATCTGCGAACTGCGCGCGCTTTGCGCTGTAGGAGACCTGGGCCAGGTAGAAGTCGAAGTTCTTCGGCCCCGGCTTGAACGAGCTGTTGAAGTGCGTAACCGACCATGCGACCTTGTTGGCCGGAAAGCCCATCTTGTCCGCAACCGCGTATGCCACCGCATCCTCGAAGCCCTTGTTCGCGTACGGGTCGTTGTTGTACTGGCCCTTCCAGTCGTGCCCGGATCCGCCGGCGAAGTACGGGAAGAAGGCCGGGTTGTCGGTGCCGATCGTCAGCGTTCCGGCGGTCAGCGTCTTGAGGCTGCCGACGGCGCAAGTGTCGGCGGTGCCGCTCGAGGGGGTCGAGCCGGATGACGAGCTCGAGCTGCCGCATCCGGACGCGGCCAGCGCAAAGGCGGCGAAGGCGATAATCAGGAGCTTGCGCGTCATCTCAGGAACCCTTTCGTGGCGACCGTACGAGCGCGCGGAGCCTACCACGGACGGGTGTGCCCGCCCGTCAGCCTCGCAGCCGCTCCACCAGCCGTACCAGCACGGCCTCGCACCGCTCAAGCTGCTCGATCTCGATCGACTCGTCGGCCCGATGCGCGTCGGCGATGTTCCCCGGGCCGCAGACGGCGGTGGGGATGCCGAGCTGGGCGTACAGCCCGGCCTCGGTGCCGAAGTCGATCGCATCACCCGGCTCGGCGTCGATCAGGCCGTGCAAGGGCGCGGGGTCGCCGTCCAGCGCGGGGTAGGCGGCCAGCTGCTCGAGCTCGGCCGGTCCTGTGCCCGGCAGCAACGAGCGCGCGTCGTCGCCCGGCAGGTTGCGCAGCTCGAACTCGACCGTGCAGTGGTCGGGGACGATGTTGAGGGCGACCCCGCCGTGCATCGGCCCCACCGAGATCGTAGAGTGGGGAATCGCGAAGCGTGCGTCTTGCCGGCCGGACGTCGCCAGCTCGCGGCCGCGGTCGCGCAGCGCCAGCACCAGCTCGGCGGCGTGCTCGACGGCGTTGTCCGCCAGCGGCGCCTCGCTCGAGTGGCGGGCGTGGCCGCGAAGCGTCGCCCGGAACGCCAGCTTGCCCTTGTGGGCGGTGACCAGCCGCATCCCGGTCGGCTCGCCCACGATGCAGGCGAACGGCAGCGCCGGCAGATCGCGCACGGCCGGCAGCAGGTCGCGCACGCCCACACAGCCGATCTCCTCGTCGGTCGAGACGGCCAGGTGCAGCGGCCGGCTCAGTTCCCCCGCGCCGGCGATCGCCGTCATCGCGCAGGCCAGGAAGCCCTTCATGTCGACGCTGCCGCGGCCGGCCAGCCGGTCGCCCTGTCGCTCCAGCCGCCACGGATCGCCGCTCCAGCCGTCCGCGTCGGCCGGCACGACGTCCATGTGGGCCGCCAGCATCACGCCGGGCACGTCGGCGGGCCCGCGCCTCGCCAGCAGGTTGACGCGCCCGCCGTCGCCGGCCACCGCATCGCAGGCCACACCCCGCTCGCCCAGCCAGCCCTGCACGAAGGCCGCGATCTCGCCGTTCGGCCCTCCGGCGACGCTGGGAAACGCGACCAGCCGCTCGAGCAGCTCCCGCGGCTCGGTCAATGGTGGTTGCAGTGCGCGGGGTGCGGCGCCGGCACGTCCAGCGCCGGGTTTCGGTCGAAGAAGCCGACCGGGCGCAGGTGGAAGCCGCAGTAGGCCACCGGCATCACGGGCCAGTCCTCCAGCCGCGGGATGTGGTGGGCGCCGAACGTGTACCACAGCACCACGTCCTCGTTCTCGAGCGGCCGGTCGGCGGCCGTCCAGCGCGGCAGCCCGTCGCCGCCCTCGTGCTGGTTGGGGTACTCGCCGGCCGGGTAGCGCTCGTCGCGCCGGTAGGGCGTCACCCACAGGTGGTGGTCGAGGTGCCCGGCGCGGCGGCGAAACTGCGAGTCGGGGTGGGCCATCGCGGCCACGTTGTCGCCCGGCACCAGCTCGAAGGCGACAGGCTCGCCCATCCGGTTTCGGCGGTCGGTGTTCTCGACCCGCCAGCGGCGCGCGGTCAGCGGCGAGACGTCGCGCTTGGCCTGCGACTCGCGGGCGAACGTCAGGCGGCTGGTGGAGAAGGCCGAGCCGTCCGGGTTGTCGGGGCCGAGCGGGTCGGCGCCCGACTCGATCTCGTAGGCCACGTTGCGCTCGCCGTCCACGTCCATGTCCAGGCGGGCGGTGATGAAGTGCTGGTGGTAGCCAGCGGCCACCCCCGGCTCGACAAGCGTGGCGTGGCGCGGCCGGGCGTCGCCGGGCACGCCCGCGGTCAGCACGATGCCGGTCAGCTTGGCCTCGAACTGGATCGTGCCGTCCTGATACAGGTACCAGAAGAAGCCGTACTCGTAGTTGCCTACCGTGGCAATGCACGAGATCACCAGCCGCCGCGACCGCGCCAGGTCGGTGCGACCGGTGTTGTCGTCGTGGTGCTTCCACAGGATGCCGAAGTCCTCCTCGTGGATGCAGATCGCGTTTTTGAGCGTCGTCACCTCGCCCTGGTTGTCAACACAGGCAGCGTCCAGGTACGTGATGTCGCCCAGGCAGTCACAGCCCAGCTCGAGCGCGTTCACCAGCGGCCCCATGCCGTACTCGCCGGTGTCGAACACGTTCTTGAAGTGCACGGTCGGGTTGGGATCGCCGTAGGGGATGACCAGCTCGGCGATCGATGCGCGGTGGCAGATCGGCCGCAGCCGGCCGTCCTCGTGGTAGCCGATCTCGTGCAGCACCAGGCTCTCGCGGTGCGAGAAGCCGATCCGCAGATCCCACTTCTGCCACCGCATGTGGTTGCCCTCCAGCACGAAGCTCGGCCCGTCCGGCTGGGTGATCTCGATTGGCCGCTGATCGTCGCGGTAGCCGCCCACGCCGCCGTCGCGGTAGTCCGCATCCTGGTCGGGAACCGGCAGCGGGCCGTGGTCGTCCACCCGCACCACCTGCATCTGCCCGAGGTCGACCACCGCCACCAGGCCGCCGATCGGACGCGCGTAGGGATTGACGTCGTCGGCGTCCTTGCGCATCCAGGCCAGGCAGCGGGCCAGCCGGCGGCCGGGATCCTCGAACCGGCCCAGCGTCCACGGCTCGATGTGCACCAGATCCACGCGGTCGCCCTCGATGCCGCGCCGCGCCAGCGCCGCCCGGAACTCGGGATCGCGGCGGCAGACGCCGCCGGCCTCGACGTACTCTTCCATGCTGACGGCGGGCTGCTGGCCGTCCAGGCCGGCGCGCGAGACGACGCTGCCGTCCTCGATCGCGACCACCAGCTCCCACGCCGCGCCGTCGCGGGTGTCCAGCACCACCGCCTGCGCCTCGCGGGCGGGCCGGGTCCCGCCCTCGCGCCACGCTCGCAGATCGGCCTTGTCCGGCTCGCGCAGGTCGACGCTGATCACGCGCACGCCCTCGGTCACGGCGCCGTCGCTGCGCATCGCGGCCACGGCCTGCCCCAGCTCTGCGGCTGACAGCGGGTCGAGCGGGTGGGCGGTCGTCGTGTGCGGGTCGGCGGCGGTGGCGTCCAAGCTGGTCACTCCTCGGGGCTGAGCATGCCGGGGACTCCGGTGGGCGTGATCGAGCTGCGGCAATGCTCTTTGAATGCGGTCACGGTGCGAGTTTCGCGGATGCCGCGCATCGACGCCAGTCCCAGCCGCATCGGCCGCAGCGGGCCGCGCAGTGGCAGCGTGACGTGCCGGCTGCCGTCGAGCGCCGTGTCGGTGCGCGGGCGTGCGTTGACGATCGCGTAGCCAAAGCCGTTTGCGACCAGCGTGCGGATCGTCTCGGGATGCTCCGAGCGGGTGGCGATGTTGGGCTCGACGCCGGCCTCGGCGAACAGCGACATGAAGTACTCGCGACTGGTGGGCAGGTCGAGCAGGATGTGCGGCTCGGGCGCCAGCTCCTGGAGAGAGACGCGCTTTCGCAGAGCCAGCCGGTGATCGGACGGGAGCAGCGCATACGGCGGCAGCTCGGCCAGCGGCTCGAAGTCGATGTCGGCCGGCAGCTGCAGGTCGTAGGTCAGGGCGATGCTCGAGAGCCCCGCTCGCAGCCGCTCCAGCAGCCCCTGCTGGTGCGACTCGACCAGCTCGACCTGCACCCGCGGGTGCACGGTCTGGAACTCGCGCACCAGGCTGGGAGTGACCAGTGGCGCCAGCGTCACCAGGCAGGCCAGGTCGAGCGCGCCCGCCACCTCGTCGCTGAGCGTGGTCGCAAACCGCTCCACCTCGGCCGCATGGCGCAGCAGCGCCTTCGCCTCGCCCAGGAAGCGCCGCCCCTCCGGTGTCAGCGAGAGCCCCTGGGCGTGGTGGCGGACGAACAGCTGCACGCCCAGCGTCCGCTCCAGCTTGGCGATCGCCGCCGAGACGGTGGGCTGCGAGCTGTGCGAGCCGGCAGCGGCGCGGGTCACGCTGCCCGACTCGCCGGCGGCCACGAAGTACTCGAGCTGCCGGAACGAGAAGTTAGCCATCCCCCTCGTCCCCCGCCACCCCGTAGCTGGGCGCGGCGTCTGGGTCGAGCGCACGCGTCACGTAGGCGCCGGCCTGCGGCTTCCACAGTTCCCACAGCTGCTGCAGCCGATCGATCGGCGCATCGTCCCAGTCGACCCGAAGATCGGTCAGCGGCCACGACTCCTGGTCGCAGACGAGCAGGCCGGCCGATTGCACCGGTCCCACCTCGCCGCCGGCCGCGAGCCCGGCTGTGAGTGCGGCCATCAGCCTGTCGCCCAGGTCCTCGTCGGCACGGGCCGCGAACGCGCGCAGCATCGCGCCGGGCACGGCAGCGTCGGCCAGCAGGTTTCCCGCGGCCGCCGCTCCCACGCCCAGCGCCGTGCCGTGTACGCCCAGCGTTCGCGCACCCGAGAAGGCGCCGCTGCCGCCGATCGCGTCGACCGCGGTCAGCTGCCGGTGCTCCGCGTGCGGCGCCCGCTTCGCGATCGCGGTCACCGCCTCCTGCGCCGAGCGGCCGGATTCGATCAGCTCCAGCATCAGCGGCCCCAGCCGCGGGTCGGTGACGTTCTGCGAGGCGGCCGCTCCCACGCCGGCGCGGGCGTGCGCGCAGCGTGCTGCGACGGCCGGGCTGGACGACGAGACGGCCACGCCCACCATGCCGGTGCGCGCGCAGCGGCCGACCAGCGAGAAGGTCACGCCCGCTCCGGCGGGATCACCGCGGTGGCGTCGATCTCGACCACCCACTCGGGTCGCGCCAGCGCCGTCACCACCAGCCCGGTCGAGACCGGGAAGACGCCCTTCAGCCGGCGGCCCATGACGCGGTAGACGGGCTCCCGGTAGCGCACGTCTGTCAGGTAGACGACCACCTTGACGATGTCCTCGAGCCGTGCCCCGGCCTCGTCCAGCAGCAGCGCGATGTTGTCCATCGCCCGCTCGGCCTGGGCCTCGGCGTCGCCGGTGCCGACCGACTCGCGGGTGTCCAGGTCCTGGCCGATCTGGCCGCGCAGGTAGACCGTGTTGCCGGCCCGCACGGCCTGGCAGAGGTCGTTGTCGAGCTGCTGCTCGGGGTAGGTGTCGGCGGTGTTGAACTTGCGGATCCGGGTGTGGCTCATGCCGGGCTCCCGACCTCGTCGGCCAGCACCCGCTCGGACAGCCCGGCCGAGCGCTGCACGAACTCGAGCGGGCCGGAGAAGTCGAAGTTGCGGTAGACGGCGCCCAGGTGTGCGAACGGCGGCGACTGCGCGAACAGCTGGAACGTCAGCCGGTGGCCGGCGTAGTCCGAGTTCAGCAGGTCGCGCGCGAAGGCCAGCAGCCGGCGGCGATCCTCGGCTTGCCACTGCTCGTTGATGGAGTAGAACTTCTCCATCCAGGGCGCCGT
>JAWVEC010000041.1:0-35159 GCA_033856975.1 Gaiellales bacterium | reverse complement strand
TTGGTCTTGAGGCCGACGCTGTAGAGCCCGATCAGGATCACCGGGAACACCAGCAGCGTCAGCAGGTAGACCGCCACCGGCACGCCCAGCCAACCGCGGCCAGGAGCGCGGAAGCTGCGCCGACCCGCTCTGGGAGCGGGCCGGCGCTCGGATTCGATCGAGCTCGACATGCCTTTCGCCTCGGCGGTGGTCGCCTAGGCGGTCGCCTTGACCTCGTCCCACGCGGCCTGGTACTTGGCCCGCTGCGGAATGAACTGCTCGAGGTGAACGGGCGGCGCGACCCGGTTGGGATCGCCAAAGTCGAGCACGGCGACCGCCTCGGGCTGGGCGTAGGCGGTGTCGCGCTTACCCGGCTTCGCGACCGTGATGTCGCTCGCCTCGACCGTTGTGTTGGCGCTGGCGTAGACGAACGCGTTCGCCAGGTCGACGCACGCGGCATGGCCGATGAAGGAGTCGACGTACTCATGGTTGTGGTAGTAGTTCTTGCTGTCCTTGCCCATGATGAACCCGCAGTACCAGGCCAGCTGGCCCTGGGAGGGGTTCAACCAACCGACGTCGAGCCCGGCCACCAGCATGTCGTTGTAGTCGTTCGGCCAGGCGTAGGTGATCCAGATGTCGCCTGACTTGAAGGCGGGCTGCATGTCGTCGTACTCGAGCTTCCAGTAGAACGAGTTCAGCGCCTTCTGCTCGATCAGCTTCTGCTTGGAGGCCTCGATCTCGGCGTCGGACATGTCGTACACGTTGTTGACGCCGTTCACCAGGCCTGCGATCTCGATCGGCGTGCTGCCGCCGTCCCACATCGAGATGTGGTTCTTGTACTTGGCGTTCCAGAACAGCTCCCAGCCGGTGGCGTCGGCCGGGTCGATCTTGTCCTTGCGGTACATGATGCTGGAGTAGCCGCTGTCCCACGGGATCCACCACTGCTGGCCGTCGATCAGGCCGGCCTTGGTGACGTTGGGATCCAGCTCGCCCCAGTTGCTCAGCAGACTGGTGTCGAACGGCTGGATCAGCCCAGCCCCCTGCCAGTCGCGGACGTACGAGATGCAGGGATGCATGAGATCGAACTGGGTGCCCGCAGCCACCTTGTTCACGGCCTCGTCGTCGGACGGGAAGGCTGTGTAGGTGAGCGATTGGGCGCCGTACTTGTCGACGTACGACTTGCCGGGCACCTTCATGTACGTCTGGGCCTTGGTGCCGGCGGCCTCGTAGCCCTGCCACTCGTAGATGCTGAGGTTGCCCGGCTCGCTGCCGATCGGCGGCCGCTTGACGGTCGAGGCGGCCGATGTCCCGCCGCCACTGGAGCTGCCGCAGCCGGCCAGCAGGGCGGCACCGCCCAGCGATGCCGCGCCGGCGAGAAAGGTGCGCCGGTCAAGTCTGTTCGTCATGGAACCTCCGATAGGAACGAGGGGGGTCAGGCTCGTGGAAAGAGCGAATGTAGCGATAATGGCGGTCAGAGTCCAGATGCACTCCCCACAATTGCAACGGCCGACCCGCAACAACCGTCCACCCTCGAGGCTGGTTGTGCTGCTGGCAGCGCTCGCAGCGGGGTGCGGCGGAGGCTCCGCGGGGGCACCCTCGCAGCCGGCCGCTCCGCTGCCCGTGCTGTCGGCCGCCGCGTTGCCCCGGCTCACTCCCGCCGACACGGCCGTGACCGCGGTCGACCTGACCCACGACGCGCCCATCGCCGGCTTCTCCGCCCAGCTGGAGGCATGGGGATATGAGCGCGGCACGCAGCGCGTGTTCCGCGGCAACCACGGCGCCTTCACCAACGTCGTCTCGCGCACGCTCCAGTTCGGCTCGGACGGCGGCGCCGCCGCCTACGTGCGGCTGGTTGACGGCCGCGCGGCCGACTTCTTCGGTGACGGCTCGAAGGTCGCCGCACTCAGCTCGTCCGGCCGCAGCGGGTACCTGATCACAGCCGCACCGTGTGGCTGTCATCGCGAGACGCCGGTGCTGCTGGCCGTGCTCAGCGAGGGGCGGCGCGTGACGTGGCTGTACGGCACCGGCCCCGGCGCGCGGCCCGCCCGCCTACGCGCCCTGCTTGTGCAGGCCCCCTGATCGGAGCGCCAAGGCTGCGATCAGGCAGGTCGTCGCCAGCAGCACGTACGCCACCCGATCGCCCGCCCGTCCCGCCACACCGGCGCCGGCCACCGGCCCCACGACCGCGCCGATCCCCCACACCAGGTTCACCAGTCCAAGCGCGAGCCCGTGACCGAGTCCCGCCCGGTCGGCGCCATCGGCTCCCAGCGGATAGCCGATGCCGTACAGCACCGACAGCACCGGCGCGATCAGCACGAGCATGACCGCGAACAGGGCCGCGCGCAGCGGCACCACCAGCACCAGGGTGGCGGCCGCCAGCACCAGGCAGTCCACACGTGCCACCGGCAGCCGCCCGACCCGGTCACCCAGCCGTCCGGTGGCCGCGATCGCGATCGCGCCCAGCGCGGCACCGGCCGCGTACAGCCAGCCGAGCGTCGACTGCGAGACGCCGTCGGCGCTCAGGTGCAGCGGCATCAGCACCTGCAGCGTGCCGCCGATCAGCGCCACCAGCACGATCACGATCAGGCTGGCCATGATCATGCGCTCCGAGGCTGCCGCCCGCAGGGCCGGCCGCAGGCTGCGCTCACGCTGCTCGGCGGGCTGCGCGTCCGTCTCGAACAGCCCCCACACCGCCAGCAGCAGCGAGGCGGCAGCCGCGATCAGGAACGTGTCGCGGATGCCGAGGCCACCGGCCACCGCCCCGCCCAGCAGCGGGCCCGCGATCATGCCGCCCGTGGCCGCGGCGTTGGCGTAGCCGATCTCGGCTCCGCGCCGCTGCTCGGGAGCGCCGGCCGCCAGCCATCCCAGCCCGGCGCTCCATGCCACCGCCGACGCAAGGCCCTGGGCGAGCCGCGCTGCGATCAGCACGCCGAACGAGTCGCCGAGGGCGAACACGATCGTCGCCGCCGCCATCAGCAGCGAGCCGGCGATCGTCACGGTGCGCATGCCGACCCGGTCGGCGAGGTGCCCGACCGGCACCGCCGAAAGCACCACGGCGGCGCTGTAGGAGCCGAGCAGCATGCCGGTCTGGAGCTTGGAGAGGTCGAGCCGCGCGGCGAACTGCGGCAGCAGCGGCACGATGGCCGAGAACAGTGCCAGATCAAGCATCACCAGCAGCGAGACGTAGACCGTCAGGCGGCGCAGTTGGCCCTCCCTACCGGGCGGCCAGGGGCGGCGGCACGATCCCTTTGCATGACGGCGACGGTACCTCAGACGCTGACGCCATCGGGGTGGAACCGATGCTCGCCCAAGCGCGCAACGCCCGGCGTGACAGAGATCACCGCACCCGATGCGCGCAGCTCGGCCCCGGCGCCGCCATGAGCCCGCAACGCCGGCCGTGCACGAGATCAAGGCGTCTGACCCCACCGCCGGCCGCGCGGGCGCAGCGGCCGCCTCGATCGGCCTTGCCCAGCCGATTCTGCCCTGTCACGCCGATCGTGACACAGTTCACGGCGTCTGACCCCCTACCCGTGTCGCGAGAGGCCGCCGGCCGACGCGGACGTGGAACGCCGGGCGTTACGGAGATCACGGTGGCTGGGCGGTTGCTACCAGGGGCTGCCGAGTGCGACGGCGACCGCCTGGCCGCTGACGCCGCTGGCGCCGTCACTGACCAGGAAGGCGAGCGTCTCGGCCACCTCCTCGGGCGTCGCCACTCTGCCGGGCGGGTACATCGCCGAGCGCTCGGCCCACACCTGGTCGACCGTGATCTCACGCTGGCTGGCCTCCGCGGCGGCCGACCGCTCGGCCATCTCGGTGCGCACCCAGCCCGGCAGCACCGCATTCGAGGTGACCCCGAACGGGCCGCCGTCCATCGCCACCGAGCGCATCAGTCCCAGCAGCCCGTGCTTGGAGGACGTGTAGGCACTGCCCGCCTGCTCGGCCACCTGGCCGGCCGTCGAGCTGGTGTACGCCACCCGCCCGTAGCCGCGCTCGGCCATGCCTCCCACCACCAGCCGCGAGAGCTCGAACGGACCATCCAGGTTGATCCGCATGGTCTCGCGCCAGACGGCGGGATCCTGCTCCCAGATCACGCGCTCGTGGGCCGAGCCGATGCCGTGGTTGATGACCAGGATCTCGATCGGTCCCAGCCGTCGCTCGGTCTCGGAGACGGCCGTGGCGCAGCCCTCGGGGTCGCCCATGTCGGCCGCAACGTAGTCCAGACCCAGCGTTGCCAGCTCGGACTCGCTGCGGGCGGTCGCCATCACGCGCGCGCCCCGCTCGGCCAGCAGCAGCGCTGTGGCGCGGCCGATGCCACGGCCGGCCCCGGTCACCAGTGCCACGCGGCCGGTCATGCCTCCACCAGCACGCGGCCGTCGCGCACCTGCACCGGATACCCGGTCTGGTTGTGGATATCGCAATCGATCATGGCAGCGTCATCATGTCATGTCCCGCGGAATCGACCGCGACCAACTGCGCTCGTCGACCAGCGTGTCGCCCTGCCAGGTCGAGAGCCGGTGCTCGAGGTGGAAGCTGTCCAGATCGCACGTCATCCGCCCCCACGCCTCGACGCGGACGAGCCAGCCCGTCGCGTCTCGCCGGTAGGTGATCGCCTTGACGGAGCGCACCTCTGCCGACAGAGGATCGCCCTCCACGATCGAGTAGGTCGCCTCGTTGTCAAACGCCATCCGCATGCCGCTGGGGAACACCGTGTCCCCGCCGGAGTCCCAGTGAAAGGTGAGGTCGCTGCGACCCGACTGCACGTCTCTCGTCAGTGCCCGAGAGGTGTGCGCCAGGGCGACGTCGGTCACCGCCAGGGGCTCGGCCGTCTCCGGCTCGCCGAACTGCTCGTCCGGGGCGGGCGCGTCGAGCGGGATCACCGGCAGCCGCAGGCTGCTGCTCGCCCCCGTGAACACGCTCAGCGTGACCGGCTCCGGCGACGGCCACAGGTACGGCCAGTAGGTGGGCGAGATCGCCACCCGAATCCGGCTGCCTTCCGCGAAGCGGTGGCCGATGTCGTCCAGCTCGACCGACACCACATAGCGGCGTCCGGGCTCGAGCGGCCGGGGATGCTCGTGGCCGTCGCGATGCGAGAGGTTGAGCAGCTGGCGGCTGACCAGCAGCGACGCGCCGTCCGCCCGCACCTCGCACAGCCGCACCGCGATCGCCGCCTGCGGCCGGTCGGAGGCCAGCTCGATCGACACCAGCGGGGCGCCCAGAATCGCCAGCGGCCCCGGCAGCGGCGGGGAGTCGAACACCATCGACATGCCGTCCTCGGCGCGCTGATCGTCGGGGTCATCGGACGTCGCACCCTGGCCGCACCAGGCACCGCAATCGGCGCCGCAGGCCTGGCGGCCGCGAATCCGGCGCTCCACGGTGGGCCGCGCCTGACCGTCCAGGCAGCCGTCGTTCAGCGCCCAGACACTGGCCTCGACATACGCCGGCGGCCACCGATCCGCCGTCACCCAACGGCCGGGGCGCTCCCGCTGGGTCGGCGCCGGTGGCACCGAATCCTGCACCCAGGCCCGCAGCATCGGCTCGTCCATGATCCCGTTCGGCTGATCCCGCAGCCAGTGATCCCACCAGCGCACGCACTCCTGGAGGAAGCCGATCGCCGGTCCGGGAGAGGCCACCTGGGGCCAGGCATGGCCCCACGGCCCGATCAATCCTTTGCGCGGGCAGCTGAGACCTTCGAGCAGCCGCGGGATGGCATCGGTGTAGCCATCCTGCCATCCGCCGACGGCGTAGACGGCGCACTCGATCGCCGAGTAGTCCTCGCAGACCGAGCCGTGTTTCCAGTACTCGTCCCGGCGCTGGTGCTCGAGCCAGGTCTCTGCCAGCGGCCAGCCCGCCGCCACCCGCTGCCGCCACATCTCGCTCCACCGCTCACCCACGACCTGCGGATCGGGCGGCTGCGCGTTCGCCATCAGCATGTAGTTCGCCCACGGCAGCGATTCGATCGCAAGCACCGCGCCGCCCTTGTAGTGGACGTCGTCGGCGTAGCGATCGTCGGTCGAGCAGAGCGTGATGATCGCCCGCAGCGCCGGCGGCCGCAACGCCGCGACCTGCAGCGCGTTGAAGCCGCCCCACGAGATTCCGGTCATCCCGACCGCGCCCGTGCACCAGTCCTGCTCGGCTATCCAGGCGATCACATCGGCCGCGTCGAGCAGCTCCTGCTGCGTGTACTCGTCGTCCGGCACGCCCTCCGACTCGCCGTGGCCGCGCAGGTCGGCGCGCACGCCGGCGAAGCCGTTGCCGGCCAGGTAGCGGTAGAGAATCTCGTCCCGGGAGGCCGTCCCGTCGCCCTTGCGGTAGGGGACGAACTCGAACACGGCCGGCACCGGATCGGACGTCGTCGGCAGCCACAGTTTGGCGGCCAGCTTCGTGCCGTCGGCCAGTGGGATCCAGACGTTCTCGATCACCGTCACCGCATGCGGAAACTCGCGGACGATGGTTGCCATCTAGTGCCCCTTGAAGTCGAAGACGTACGAGCGCAGGTTCAGACCGCTCTCGACGATCATGTCCGATTCGGGCGAGCGTCGGAAGCCCAACCGTTCGTACAGCCGGTGCGCCGCCTGCATGTTGTCCGTCGTCAGCAACGAGATCCGGGCCTTGCCGTCGCGACGGGCGCGGTCGATGCAGGCCCGCACCAGGGCCGCCCCCACGCCCTGGCCGCGCGCCTCGTCCGAAACCGCCAGCATCCGAAAGCAGGCCTCGTCCGCGGCGTCGAACTCGGCCCACTCGCTGGCAGCATCGCCGACATAGGTGACGCCTCCCAGCAGCGCGCCATCATCAGCGACCGCCACCAGCACCTCCGCCTCGCGGGCACGAGCGGCGACGTCCCGCAGCATGGCCGCGTAGCGATCCGAGGTCGGGCGCCCCGGTAGGCCACGGTAGGCGGCGACGGTGATCTCGCCCAGCGCGGCGTGCTGAGCCGGCTGAATGGGAACGATCCGCATGCTCGCCACGATACCCGGCGGTTATGGGCCATTCACCCATGTGGTGCCCAGAAATCCCCGCACGGGGCATGCAAATTTACGCGCATTCGGCCGATCCTAAGCCGTATGGGACGCCGGGGGGCGTCTTTCGGGGTCTAACTAGGGGTGAGTATCCGATGGCAACTGCTCGAAGCGACGAGCGCGGTCAGACGGTCGTGTTGATCACGGTCTTCATGTTCGTGCTGCTCGGAATGTGCGCGATGGCGATCGACGTCGGCCTGTGGTACCAGGACAAGCGCGCCGTTCAGGCCACCGCAGACGCATCCGCGCTGGCCGGTGCCTCGGTGCTGCCGGTCAACTTCGCGACCGCCCAGTCGATCGCGAACGCCCAGTTCACCAAGAACAAGAAGAGCGGCGACTCGGCCACGATCTCCAACACGAGCGATCTGACGACGAACGACTCGGTCACGGTGACCGTCTCGCGCACCTCGCCCAGCTTCTTCGCAAAACTCTTTGGCAAGAACAACGCCACCATCACGGCATCGGCCCGCGCTACCGTCAAGAGCATCACCACGATGGCCTCGAACTTCGACGTGATGCCCTGGGCCGTGATGAAGAACTCCTACGTGCTGGGCGGCGCGTACCCGATCTACACCGACAACACGAGCAGCAACAACGGCGCCGTCTCGCTGCCGTACGAGGACCTCTCCAACCCCTCGAACTGCCCGACGCCGAACGGCGCGAACCCGTACCGCGACGAGATCTCGGGCGCACTCAACGTCTGCTCGATCGACGTCGGCCAGGCGATCGACCTCAAGTCGGGTCAGAACGCCGGCCCCACAGCCCAGGGCCTCAACACCCGTATCACCACCTGGAAGTCGTTCAACCAGATCGTGCAGCTCGTCGGCAACAACACCTACACGATCCTGGACAACTCCAGCAGGCAGCTGGTGCTGATCCCGGTCGTGACCGACATGTCGGGTGGCACCACCTGGCCGAACGGCGCCTCGCAGGTGAAGGTGATCGGGTTTGCCTGGTTCGTGATCGAGAGTTGCGGCGATCCCGCGAATCCGACCTACTGCCAGAACAACGACGGCAGAGAGGTCAACGGCCGGTTCGTGAACCTCCAGGACAGCGATCCGAACAACGGCGACGGCGCCTTCGATCCGAACAACGGCTCCGACTACCAGGTCGAGCTGACCAGCTGATCATCCGGGGCGGGCGCTACGGTTTATCATCGCCGTCGCCCGCCCCACATCCAGCTGCCAGGCCGGACTGCGTACCGCGCCCACCACCACCGCCGACAGCTCGTGTCCTCGCTGTGGTGCGGAGATGGTGTGGGTGAAGGCGTCCTGGCACTGCGACGTCTGCCGGTACAAACAGGGCTGTTGCTGAGCCGGGAATACGAGTCCATGGGGACACGTTAATAAGGTTCGAAGGGTCAGCGCCTAGGGTCTCAGTAGGGTCTTGAGGCACGCGCCGGGACTTTTCAGCCGTTGAAACACCAACGATTGCCCCGCTTTTTGGGTGGCGGCAGTCGGATTGCAAGGGAAGAGGGACACACAGTGACGTTGATTCAGGAGCCGAACGTTCGGCAGGTTGTCGAGCGAGCGCAGGAGGAGGGCCAGCTGAGCGGAGACGAGCTGGCCGCTCTCACGCTCGAGCTCGACCTGACCGACGATGATGCGGACGAACTGCGCGCCGAGCTGGTCGAGCTGGGTGTCGAGATCGTGACCGTTCGCGAGGTCGATGCCGCGGAGCAGCAGCCGGCCGACGACAGCCCGCCGCCGGCGTGGTACTCGCCCAGCAGCGTCGATGGACTCGACCTGTACCTGGCCCAGATCGGGCGCACGCCGCTGCTCACCAAGCACGAGGAGCAGCAGCTCGCGCAGAGGATCGAGGCCGGTGACGAGGCCGCCAAGCGGCGGATGGTCGAAGCCAACCTGCGACTTGTCGTCTCGATCGCGAAGAAGTACCGAGGACATGGCGTCGGCTTTCTCGACCTGATCCAGGAGGGCACGATCGGCCTGGTGCGTGCCGTCGAGAAGTTCGAGTGGCGACGCAACCTCAAGTTCTCGACCTATGCCACCTGGTGGATTCGCCAAGCGGTGCAGCGTGCTGTCGCCAACCAGAGCCGGACGATCCGCGTGCCCGTGCACGTGCATGACCGGATCCGCAAGATCGACCGCGCCCGGCGCACGCTGGAGGCCAAGCTCGGCCGCGAGGCCAGCGACGAGGAGGTCGCACACGAGGCAAAGCTGAAGCTGGACGAGGTGCTGGACGCGGATCGGCTGCGACCGCAGACCGTCTCCCTGCAGCGCCCGTCGGGCGAGGACGGAGACAGCGAGCTGGGCGACCTGATCGCCGACCGGTCGGCACAGGACGTGACCGACACGGTCGCCGAGGGCCTGCGGACGGAGGCGCTGAAGCGGGCGCTCGACCGGCTCAGCCCGCGCCTGAAGCTGATCCTGGAGCTGCGCTACGGGCTCACCGGTGGCGAGCCGATGCTGCTCGAGGCGGTCGGCCGCGAGGTCGGCCTGACTCGCGAGCGGGTACGCCAGCTCGAGACCGAGGCGCTGGCACAGCTGGCCGGCATGCCGGACGTCGAAGGGCTCCGGGAAGCCGCCTGATCATCGATCCGGGAGGCGCGCGTCTGACGCGCGCCTCCCGTAGGATCAACCGGCCACCTCGTCGACAGGATCGGTGATCCGGTTGCCCGATCATGAGCAGGCGCCTCCGCTGCTGTATCTGAGCGGGGCGGACGTCTCACAGCTGCTGCCATCGCCAGGCGACGCGATCACGCTCGCCCGGCGAGCGCTGATCGCGCTTGCCGACGGCCGCGCCGAGCTGCCGCCCAAGCCGGCCGTGCATCCGCGACCAGACGCGTTCGCGAACGCGATGCCGGCCTACGTGGCGGACGGCGACCTGCTGGGACTGAAATGGGTGGCCGTCCACCCTGGCAACGCCGCCGGTCACGGCCTGGCGACGATCAACGGGCTCGTGATCCTGGCCGCCGCCGACACCGGGCTGCCGCTGGCCGTGATGGATGCCGCCGCCCTGACCGGCTCGCGCACCGCGGCCGTCTCCGGCGCCTGTATCGAAGCCCTGGCCGTCAGCGATGTGGGTCACGTCGCCATCACCGGTGCCGGCCTCCAAGCCCGCACCCATCTCGAGATGCTGCAGGCGATCGGCCGCACCCGGGTGCGAGTGCATGCCCGCACGGGCCGATCGGCGGAGGCGATGCTGGCGTGGTCGGCCGACCGCACGCCGGCCATCGAGCTGACGTGCGTCGAGAGCCAGGCCGAGGCGATCGAGGGCGCCGGCATCATCGTCACCGCGGTGCCGATCGGCGCCCCGGGTGCGACCATCGATCCTGCGCTGGTGCGGCCGGACGCGCTGCTGCTGCCGCTCGACTACGCCACATCGGTGGCCGCCGGCCTGGCCACCGCCGGCCATCTGTACGCCGACGACGTCGGCCAGCTGCTGCGCTACCGCGAGGGTGGCGCCTTTCCCGGCTATCCCGACCCGGCCGGGTACTGCGGGACGGCGATCCGCGACCCGCGGCCGGCCGGGCTGATCGTGTGCCAGAACCTCGGCAACGGCGCCGTCGACCTCGTGTTCGCCGATCACATCCTGCGCTCGGCGCGTGCGCGCGAGCTGGGCGTTCAGCTCCGCCGGTAGGGCGAGAGGCCGAGCCTGCCGAGCAGCCAGAACGCCGCCACCGTGCAGCCGACGACCACCACCACGCCCCACACGCCCGGCACGCTGAGGGCGAAGAAGCTGCGCGCGGGGCTCGAGCCGAGCATGGCCAGAAAGCCGCCGCCCAGCCCCGCGGCCAGCGCGACCACGATGGCCGCGTAGCGGCGGCTGTCCTGCATGCGATCGGCCTCGAGCACCAGCAGCAGGTACAGACCGACGGCGATGAACACGGTCACCGCCGCCGTCCGTCCGTCCTCGAGCGAGTGGCCGCGCACGTTCGCGACCGCGAGGTAGGCGGCCAGCGTGGCCGCTCCCATCACGACGCCGGCCGGCACCGAGAAGCGCATCACACGGCGCAGGAAGCCCCCCTCGTCGGCCGCACCGGAACCGGGGGCGAGCGCGAGCACGAACCCGGGGATGCCGACGGTGAAGGTGGCCGCCAGCGAGAGGTGGCGAGGCAGCAGCGGAAACTCGCCCGTCCAGAGGCCGAAGGTCGCGATCACGAAGGCCGCGAACACCGACTTGGTCACGAACAGCTTCGCGACCCGCTGTACGTTGCTGATGATCCGCCGGCCCTCGGCCAGGGCCTCGGGGATCGCCCCGAAGCGGTCGTCCAGCAGCACGCTGTCGGCCACGCTCTTGGCCAGCTGGCTGCCGCTGCCGAGCGCGATCGCGAGCCGCGCGACCTTCATCGCCGGCACGTCGTTGACGCCGTCTCCGATCATCGCCACGTAGGCGCCGTCCGCGGTCAGCACGTTGACGAGATCACGCTTGTGCTCGGGGGTGAGACGGGAGAAGACGCTGCCCTGGCGCGCCGCCGCCAGCAGCGCGACCGGGTCGTCCGGCAGCTCGCTGCCGTCCCACACCCGGGCGCCGGCCGGGATGCCCGCGCGGGTCGCGACCGCCGCCACGGTGGTCGGCGAGTCGCCGGACATCACCTTCAGCGCCACGCCCTGGCGATGCAGGAAGGCGACCGTCTCTGCGGCGTCGGCCCGCAGCCGCTCCTCGAGCACCACCATCGCCAGCGGCTCGATCGCGGGCGGCGCGTGCGCGTCGTCCCCGGTATCGATCGCCGATCGCGCAGCACCGAAGGCGAGCACGCGCCGGCCCTCGCGGGCGTTCTCAGCCACCGAGTCCGGCGCGTGCTCTCCCAGCAGCACGTCCGGCGCGCCCAGCACCAGCCACTCACCGTCCAACTTCAGCGCGCTCCACTTCCAGCGCGACGAGAACGGCACCTCGTCCTGCGGCGTGACCGGGTCGCCGGGCAGGCCGGCGGCCACCGCGTCCAGGGTGGCATTGCGAGAAGCGGCACTGGCGGCGTAGCTCGCCAGCCGTGCGCTCACGGCCTCGGCACCGTTGCCGATGGAGACGACGGAGTGCAGCGAGAGGTCGCCGTCGGTGAGGGTGCCGGTCTTGTCCAGGCAGACGGTGTCGACGTTGGCGAGCGATTCGACCGCATTCATGTACTGCACCAGCATCCCCCGGCGTGACAGCCGCATGGCGGCGACGGCGAAGGTGAGGCTGGTCAGCAGCACCAGCCCCTCCGGTATCAGGGTCACGATGCCGGCCGTGGCGGTGGCGACGGACTGGCGGAAGGCCGTGTCGTTGCGCTCGAGTGCCCACACCAGTGCCGCGGCCAGCGGCACCATCACCACCACCATCAGCCTCAGCAGCCGGTTGATCTGCAGCTCGAGCGGCGAGCGCTGGGCGGTATCCTCGCGGGCCGCTCCCAAGAGCTGCCAGGCATAGCTGTCGGGTCCCACCCGCTCGACCACATAGCCGCCGTTTCCCTCGACGCAGAACGATCCCGACAGCAGCCGGTCGCCGGTGGCGCGGGCGACCGGCAACGACTCTCCCGTAAGCGGCGACTCGTCCATCATCAGATCGAGCGAGTCGGCCACGCGGCCGTCGGCGATCACCTGGTCGCCGGGCCGCAGCTCGACCAGGTCGCCCTCAACCACGTCGTCCAGCGGCACCGATCCCTCCCGACCGTCACGGACGGCGCGGGCGCGGGGCGCGACCAGCAGTGCCGCCCGGTCGAGCGCCCGCTTCGCGCGCAGCTCCTGGATGATGCCGATCGAGGTGTTGGCGATCAGCACGCCCGCGAACAGCCCGTCCGCGTACTGGCCGCTGATCAGGATCAGGATCAGGAACACGGCGAGGATCAGGTTGAACAGCGTCAGCGTGTTCGCCCGCACGATGCTGGCCAGAGAGCGGCTTGACGGCGGTGGTGGCCGGTCGCCACGCGCCGCCAGCCGGCGTGCCGCCTCGACGCCGGTCAGCCCCAGTCCGCCGGCCGTGGCCGCCTGCCCCTCCTCCATCACGGGTCGCAGTGTAGTGTCCGCGCCATGAGCGACGGCAGCCGCCCGCTGGTGGGCGTGATCATGGGATCCCGCTCCGACTGGGACACGATGCGCCACGCAGCCGAGACGCTGGAGCGGCTGGGCGTGCCGTTCGAGACGCGAGTCGTCTCGGCCCACCGCACCCCCGACCTGCTGTTCGAATACGCCGCCGGAGCCCGCGAGCGGGGCCTGGCGGTGCTGATCGCCGGCGCCGGTGGGGCGGCTCACCTGCCCGGCATGGCGGCCTCGAAGACGAGCCTGCCGGTGCTGGGCGTGCCGGTGCAATCGAAGGCGCTGAGCGGGATCGACTCGCTGCTCTCGATCGCCCAGATGCCGGCCGGGATCCCGGTCGGGACGCTGGCGATCGGCAGCGCTGGGGCCACAAACGCCGCGCTTCTGGCCGCATCCATCCTCTCGGTCAGCGACGACGCGATACGGGTCGCGCTCGACCGGTTCCGGGCCGAGCAGACCGCTGCCGTGCTCGCCGACTCCGACCCCGCCGGGTAGCCGCGGATGCGGGTTGGGATCCTGGGCGGGGGCCAGCTCGCCCGCATGATCGCGCTGGCCGGCCATCCGCTGGGCGTCCCGTGCAGCTTCCTCGACCCGTCGCCCGAGGCGTGCGCCGGGCCGGTTGGCGAGCTGGTCGTGGATGCCTACGACTCGGCCGCCGGCCTCGATCGCCTGGCAAGCACCTGCGACCTGGTGACGTTCGAGTTTGAGTCGGTACCGGCCGCCGCCGCCGAGCGGCTGGCGGCTCAGGTGGCGGTGCACCCGCCGGCACAGGCGCTCGCGATCGCCCAGGACCGGGTGCACGAGAAGCGGGTGTTCCAGGAGCTGGGCATCGAGACGGCGCGGTTCTGGGCGATCGACTCGCAGGCCGACCTGGAGGCGGCCGCGCTGCCGGGAGTGCTGAAGACGCGCCGGCTGGGGTACGACGGCAAGGGCCAGCGCGTGCTGCGCGACCGGGACGATATGACCGGCGCGTTCACGGCGCTGGGGACGGTGCCGCTGATCGCGGAGCAACTGGTCGAGTTCGAGCGTGAGCTCTCGATCGTCGCTGTGCGGGGACGCGACGGCGGCGTGGCCTGCTATCCGCTGGTCGAGAACCATCACCGCGACGGCATCCTGCGCGTCACGCACGCCCCCGCGCCCGGCCTGACGCCCGAGCTCCAGGCGCTGGGTGAGAGCCACGCGCGGCTGCTGCTGGATCGGCTCGACTACGTGGGCGTGCTGGCGCTGGAGCTGTTCCAGGTCGGTGACAGCCTGCTCGCGAACGAGATGGCACCGCGCGTCCACAACTCGGGCCACTGGACGATCGAGGGCGCCGAGACGAGCCAGTTCGAGAACCACCTGCGGGCGGTGTGCGGCCTGCCACTGGGCTCGACCGAGCTGCGGACGCCGTCCACGATGGTGAACCTGATCGGCGGCACGCCGCCGCTGGCCGAGCTGGCCGCGATCGAGGGCGCGCATGTGCACCTGTACGGCAAGGCGCCGCGGCCGGGGCGCAAGCTCGGACACGTGACGGTGACCGGCGGGCGAGAGTGGCGATCGGTGGCGGCGCTGGCCGATGCGGCGGGCGAGGGCTGACGAGCGTTCTCGCTTGCGAACCGAGCGCCGTGACCGTATCGTCGCAGTAGCGGCCGCAGCTACGGTCGCGCTCGAGCTCTTGGAGGACGAATGCGGCGGTTCCTGATCGTCTGTCTGTGCTTGTTCACCGTCGGCTTCGTGCTGCTGCTGGTGCTTGCCGCTCGAGGGCGCGGTGCCGACGGCCGCCTCAAGCAGGTCGATCCGGAGCTGCAGGCGGACGGCACCGACCCGGCCGAGGTGGAGGAAGCCGGCGTCGAGCAGCCGGTTCCCGGTGACGTGGTGGCGCTCGCCGATCGCACGGTTCGGACACCCGATGCCGATCCCGAGCCCGATCGTGCCGGCGGCGAGGCCGAGTTGGCGCTGGAGCGACTCGTTTCAGTGCGAGCCGAAGTGGCGGCCAAGGTCGAGCGCAAGCCGCTGTTCGTGATGGCGCATGCGCGCGGCCTGCCGAACCACGAGCTGTTCACGATGACCTCCGAGCAGCTGCTGGAAGCGATCCTGGAAGCCGAGGGCCTGCCGCCCGCCGACGTGTTGCCCTCGCCACAGACCGAGGAGCGGGTGATGGCCGTCGTGGCCGAGGCCCATCGCCGTCAAGAGGAGTACCTGGCCGAAGAGGCCGCCAAGCGCGACGCCGGGTAGCCGGCGGGCTCAGGAGCCGGGTAACGCCGTCGCAGCGGGGAGGGCGGGCGTCGTCGCCGGAGCCACGGCCGTCGTCGTACGCACGACGACGCTCGACACGACCTTGTCGTGCAGCGCCTGGTTTCGGCTGTCCCACAAAGGCCAGAGGATGTTCAGGAAGGGCAGCAACGGCACGACCGACATCGCCAGCCGCGAAACGATGCGGGCCAGGGCGCGAGGGTATCCGATCGACCGGGACGTGTCGTTCGCGTCGCGCACGGCGATGCGGAGAGCCATCTTGCCCAGCGTCTGACCCGCCGCCCGGCCGTGCATCAGCGTCGGGTATCCCACCACCGCGATGGCGATGCCGGCTATGAAAACCACCCCGCTGACCGAGTGCGACCCCCTGCCGAGGAACGCCGCAAACAGGAATGCGGCGCCCGCCAGCACCAGCGTCGCTATCAGATCGATCCCCTGTGCCACCGCGCGCCTCCACAGCCGGGAGTAGGCGATCGCCCGACCGGACAGATCTGCGCCGCAGTTGGCACAGAACGCCCCCAGCTGATCTGCGTGGCCGCAGTTCGGGCAGAACATGTCCCCATAGTCGGCCCCCGGCCACTGCGAAGTCAAGCCGCGACACGGCGTTCGCAATCGGAGAGCCGGGAGCGGGACTCGAACCCGCGACCCTTCGCTTACAAGGCGAAAGCTCTTCCAGCTGAGCTATCCCGGCGCTCAGCCGATTCTACCGACCTCGACCTCGACTCGACGCTCAGGCGGTGATCCGGCGCGACTCCAGGTGCGTCAGTACCTTGCGCTTGACGCGCTGCAGCGCGTTGTCGACCGTCTTTGGGTCGCAGTCCAGCAGGCCGCCGATCTCCTCGTAGCTGCGACCCTCCAGGTAGCACGTCAGCACCTGCGCCTCGAGCTTGGACAGCGTGCCGCCCAGGCAGCTGAGCAGGCTCTGCAGCTCCTCGGTCGAGATCACGCAGCTGGCGGGGTCGTCGACGGCCGGGCCGGGCAGCGCATCGCCCAGCGTGCAGTCGACCTCCGACTCCTGGCCGGCCGGCGTATGGCTGAACGAGACGTAGCTGTTCAGCGGAGCGTGCTTGAAGCGCGTCGCGGTCTTGATCGCGGTGATGATCTGGCGCGTGATGCAGAGCTCCGCGAACGAGCGGAACGAGGTGTCCTTGTCCGAGCGGTAGTCGCGCACCGCCTTGAACAGCCCGACCATCCCCTCCTGGATCAGGTCGTGTGAATCGCCGCCGGCCAGGAAGTACGAGCTGGCCTTGAGCCGCACGAACCCCTCGTAGCGCCGGATGATCGTGTCCATCGCGCGCTCGTCACCGTTGCGGGCGGCGGCGATCACCATAACCTCACCCGTGTCTCGCCACACCCGCCCGTGCGACTGACGCGCCACCGCTGCGTTCGACCTCGCCACCATGCACCTCCGACCGGAAAATGAAGACCGAGGGGGATAGATCCCTCGACAAGCCTCAGGCTGAACATCAAGTACAACTTGAGGTCTGGGAGTCTGACGGATCAGCCGCGGATTGTCAAGCGTCCGGTTCCCGGTTACGTCGAATCCGCTCCAATGCGGCTCTGACAGTGGGATCGACCGAGTCGGTCAGCTTGAAGCGCAGGCGCCCAACGGGCGTCGCAGGCTCGTCGGCGGGTGCCGCCGCCAGCCGGTCGACGTACTCACGTGCGCTCATCGCCTGCACCCCTCCCCGCTGGGCGACGTGGCGCAGCACGTTGTCCGACGAGACCACCGTCACCTCGCGATCGTGCTGATGGCGATGGGCGAGCCGCTCGATCAGCGTGTCGGCGGTCTCCGATCCGGCATGCCTGACCTGCGCCCTGCCCACCGTGCGGTCGCGGCCATGGCCGTCGAACACGAGCACCGTCTCGATGCCCGAGCGGGCGGCGTGGTCGATCACCGCGGCCACCAGTTCGGTCCGCACCAGCTGGTACTCCTCCGGGCCGCCGCGCACGTGGGCGACGTTGTCGCCGTCCACGATCACCAGTGGCGGCAGCTCAGCCACCGCGCCGCTGCCTGGTAGCCTCGAACAGCAGCACCGCCGCGGCCGTGCTCACGTTCAGCGACTCGATCCGGCCCCGCATGGGGATGGCCGCGGTGGCGTCGCAGGCGGCGCGCACCCGCGGACGCAGGCCGCGACCCTCGGCACCGAGCACGAACAGCGTCCCGTCCCGGTAGTCGTGAGCGTCGTAGGGCCGGTCGGCCTCGCTGTCGGCGGCGTACGTCCACAGGCCGGGGCGGCGCGCCCGAAGCAGTGTGTCGGCCAGGTTGTCGACCAGCGCGATCGGCAGGTGCTCGACGGCGCCGGCCGATGCGCGGCAGACGGCGGCAGTGACCGCCGCCGAGCGGCGCCGGGTGATCAGCAGGCCGTCGGCTCCGGCACACTCGCAGACGCGCGCCACGGCGCCCAGGTTGTGCGGGTCGGTGACCTCGTCCAGCGCCATCAGAAGCGCCCGCTCGCGGCCCAGCAACTGCGCCGGATCGGTATAGACAAAGGGCTCGACCTCTGCCACCAGTCCCTGGTGGTCGTCGCTTGCGGCCAGCTCGTCCAGCCGCTCGCCCGACTCCACGATCGCGTCGTTGGGCAGCCACTCATGCTGCTCGCGGGCACGTCGCGTGCACCACACACGCAGCACCTGCCGGCGACCGCGCAACGCCTCGCGTACCGCGTGCGTGCCGTAGACGAGGTCAGCCATGACGGGGATACAGCACGGTGCCGCCGCCGGTGTCTCGAACCTCCCACCCGGCCGCCTCGATCTCGGTCCGCAGTGCGTCGGCGCGCGCGAAGTCGCCATCTTGGCGGGCCTGGTCGCGCTGCCGCCGCTTCTCATCCAGCTCGGGCGGCGCCTGGTCGTCGACGGCCAGGCTGCCGAGCCCCAGCACCTCCAGCACCTCCGCCACCGAGCCGGACGCTTCGGCCGGTGCGTCGAACAGCAGCGCCAACGCGCGAGGCGTATTGAAGTCGTCGTCGAGCGCCTCGCAGACGGCGGCGATCAGGGCGGGGTCGCTGCCACCCCCGCCGTCGCGGAGCCGGTTTCGCAACGTCTCGACTGTCGCCCTGGCCTGCTCGAGCACCTTGTCCGAGTAGTCGATCGGCGCGGCGTAGTGCCCTCCCAGCAGGTAGAGCAGGAACGCCTCCCTGCCCCACTCCTCGATCGCGGAGTGCAACGGGTCGATGTTTCCGAGCGACTTCGACATCTTCTCGCCGCCCAGCCGCAGCATGCCGTTATGCGCCCAGATGCGGGCGAACGGCCGGCCGCCGGCCTGCGATTGGGCGATCTCGTTCTCATGGTGGGGGAAGATCAGGTCGCGTCCGCCGCCGTGCAACGCGAACTCCGGCCCCAGCCAGCGCTCTGCCATCGCCGAGCACTCGATGTGCCAGCCGGGCCGGCCGCGCCCCCAGGGCGAGTCCCACCAGGTGTCCTCATCGGGCTTGTTGGCCTTCCAGAGCGCGAAGTCGAGCGGATCGCGCTTGTGCTCGCCAGGCTCGCCCTCTCCGCGGGCGCTCTCCACCAGCTGGTCGAGGCGCTGGTTCGAGAGCTTGCCGTAGCCGTCGAAGCTGCGCACCGCGAAGTAGACGTCGCCGCCCGCCTCGTAGGCGTGGCCGGACGCGATCAGCTGCTCGATCAGCGCCAGGATCTCGGCCAGAGTCTCGGTCGCGCGCGGCTCGCGATCGGGGCGGCCGATGCCCAGCAGGTCGGTGTCTGCGATGTAGGCCTCCGCCATCTGGGCGGCGAACCGATCGGACGGGATGCCCGCCGCGCGCGCCGGCGCGTAGATCTTGTCGTTGATGTCGGTGATGTTCTCGACCAGCGTCACCGGTTGGCCGCGCCATTCCAGATACCGCTTCATCAGCAGGAACACCACGAACGGGCGGGCGTTGCCGACGTGGATCCGGTTGTAGACGGTCGGTCCGCAGACGTAGATGCCGATCCGGCCATCGCCGCCCGGCTCCAGCTCCCGCAGCTCCCCGCTCAGCGAGTCGCGGATCCTCACGCAGCCCGCCTGATCGCCTCGTCCCGCGGCAACGCGGCCAGCACCGCCCACAGCTCCGGGCCGCGCTCACGGCCGGTGAGCGAGATGCGGGCATCGCGCAGCGGCACGCCGGCACGCCGCAGATCGTCGACCAGCTCGCGCGCCTGATGCTCGGACAGCCGCTCGGGGTAGCGTTCCCGGATCGTCGCCAACTCGGGCAACGACCGTGGCTCGGGCGGCTGGGTGACGCAGGCCACCAGGTCGCCGGCCTCGGCCAGGGTGTGGACGCCGCGCAGCGCGGGCGCCAGCGAGGCCACCTGCCGCTCTGTGGCCGCGGCGGGCGCGAACGGCATCACGCGAGCGACCAGCTCACCTTCGCGGAGACGGCTGAGGTGGGCGGTCGAGAGCGCGCGCAGGCGCGACATCTCGAGCACGACCTCGCCTCGCGCCAGCCGCTCGGCATCGAACCGGGCTATCAGCTCGTCCCTGTCCATCACATCGCCGGGGCCGGAGCTGGCGACCAGCGCCAGCAGGTTCACCACCGCCTCCGGCGGGTAGCCCAGCCGGCGCAGGTCGGAGATCGATTCGGCACCCTCGCGCTTGGACAGCTTGCCCTGGTCGCCGCGCACCAGCGCGTGGTGCAGGTAGACCGGCGGCTCCGCGCCCAGCGCGCGGATGGCCGCGATCTGGAGCGGCGTGTTCGAGAGGTGGTCGTTGCCACGGATGACATGCGTGATGCCCAGATCGACCTCGTCCACCGCGGTCGCCCAGTGGTAGGTGGGCCGTCCGTCCGAGCGCACGATCACGAACTCGGGCGTCGCCTCGGCCTTCAGCCACACGGCACCCTCACGGGTGTACGCGCCGGGCACGCTGGTGGCTGCATCGACATGCCGCTGCATCCGCTCGCTCTGCCTGATCGGACCCTCATCCCAGTCCAGGCCGAGCCAGGTCAGGTCGGCGATGATCTCGTCCTCGGCGCCCGCCACGGTGCGGCCGGCGTCGGTGTCGTCGATCCGCAGCACCAGCGCTCCGCCGTTGTGCCGGGCAAACAGCCAGTTGGTGACGGCCGTCAGCGAGCTGCCCAGATGCAGGGAGCCCGTCGGGCTGGGGGCGAAGCGGACGCGGACTGACATCTGCCTACGCTATCCCTGATCCGGATCGACCGGTCGTCGCGCCGACGCCGCCTGCTCGAGCGCCGCGCGCAGGGTTGGCCGCTCGTCCACCAGTTGGTGGGCTGCACTGGCCGGCACCACCAGCAGCCGCGCGTCGCTCTCGACCACCGCGCTGGCCGTGCGCGCGCCGTCCCCCAGCACCGCCATCTCGCCCAGCAGTTCGCCTTCTCCCAGCTCGGCGATGCGCCGGCCGCCGCGGGTGATGGCAACGCTGCCGCTCAGGATCACGAACAGCGAGCCGCCGCTGGCGCCCTCGCGCAGCAGCACCTGGCCCTGCGGAGCATCCTGCTCGTGGCCGCGCTCGGCCAGCGCCGCCCAGTCGGACTCCGAGAGGTGGGGATTCATTCCCGGATTGTCGCAGGTGAGCGCCGCGCGGCGCCGATCCGGTCGCGGTCGGGGATACTGCCGCAATGGATAGCCGCGCGCAGCCGACGCCGACGCCGCCCCAGGCGCAGCGAGTCGAGCCGAGCGACGTCGAGCGGGCACTGCGAGCGGCGCTCGAGGAGCAGCGGACGGTGGCCGGGTTCGGGCAGGACGCACTGCGCGGGATGCCGCTGGACGAGCTGCTCGAGCGCTCGGTCGATCTCGTCCGCGACTCGCTCGAGGTCGAGTACACCGGCGTGCTCGAGCACCGCGCCGATGAGGGCGCGCTGGTGATGCTGGCGGGCCGCGGCTGGCCGCCCTCGCCGCAGCCGCTCAGCTTCACCGACAGCCCCGATACGCAGGTGGGCGCGATCCTGGCGTCGGGCGAGCCGCTGGTGGTGAACGACGTGCTCCAGGAACGGCGGATCCAGTTCAGCGAGATGACGCTCGCGATCGGAATCCGCAGCAGCATCGGCGTTCGCATCCTGGGGCCGGACGGCCCGCTGGGCGTGATCGGGGCGCTCAGCACCCGCCCGCGCACCTTCAGCACGGACAACATCGCCTTCCTGCAGGCGATCGCAAACGTGCTCGGCCTGGCCTGGGCGCTCGACACCAGCGCCCGCCAGCGGCGCCAGGCGCAGGCGGCCCTGCTGCAGAGCGCCGAGCAGGAGCGCACGCGGATCGCGACCGACCTGCACGACGACACGGTGCAGGTGATGACGGCCACGCTGCTGTCGCTCGACCGGCTGGTGCGAAGCATGCGCGAGCTGGGACGCGACGACCTCGTCGACCAGGCCCGCGCGGCCAGCGAGACGCTGTCACTGGCGATCAACCGCACGCGCACGCTGATGTTCGAGCTGCGGCCGCCGCTGCTGCTGGCATCGGGGCTGCCGGCCGCCGTCGGGCAGCTGCTGCGGGTGCTGGCGGCCGAGGAGGGGTTCGAGGGCGTGATCGAGTGTCACTTCGACCGTTTGCCCGAGCCGGTCGAGCTGCTCGCCTACCGGACGTTCGCGGAGCTGCTGTCGAACGTCCGCCGTCACGCCGCGGCGTCGCAGGTGCGCGTCCGGCTGGCACTGGATGGCGACGTGCTGGCGGGGGAGGTGGCCGACGACGGCGCCGGCTTCGATGTGCGGCGCGCGCTTGACCAGCGCACCGCCCCGCTGCACCTCGGGCTCGACTCGACCGCCGAACGGCTGCGCCTGGCGGGTGGCGGGCTGGAGATCGAGTCGACCGTCGGCGAGGGAACCGTGGCTCGGCTGCGGATCCCTCTCGTCGCGCTCTGACTGTCAGGACTTACAGGCTCAGAATCCGAGCGACTCCGGCACCAGGATCACGGTGATCCGCCCGCCCGGCTCGGCGTGGATGATCAGCGTCTTCGCCAGCAGGCTGCCCGGATGGCCGAGCTCCTGCATGCGCAGGAACTCCCGCGGCAGGCTGTACTCGCGGACGCGCCGCAGCCCCTCGTCGAGGTCGCGCACGAGCTTCTGGTGTCCGACCACGAGGATCACCCGCCCGCCGGTGTAGGCATACGCGCCCAGCTGGCTACCGGATCCCGAGCCGACCACGACCTGGCCGTCGTCGGTGATCGCGTGGGCGCTGCCCACGATGAAGTCGGGAGCGGCACCGAGCTTTCGCATCTCGCGGCCCTGCGTCTCGCGATCGAAGCTGCTGAGCCGCTTGCGGACCGAGTCGTAGCGGCCCGACTCGTCGATCTCGGCCGTGATGCCGAGCTCCTGCATGGTCTGCGAGAGCGCGCTGTGCACCTCGGCGCCCTCGGGAAGCGCGTCCAGCACCAGCGTACGAGCATGATCCGCGCTGTCGGCGACATGAGCCTTGAAGCCGCGCACCTCCATCGCCGCCGCCGTGCGCTCGAGGCGGGCACGGTCGGCCGGGCGCTCGAACTCGAGGTTGGGGGGACCCGGGTCGGGGAGGGTGAAGCTCATGGCGATCTCCTTCGATGCATGGCGTGGCTTGAGCCGGTTCATCAGAGTAGTCGCGGACGCCATCGAGCCCTAACCATCGTGCGCGGTGATGCCGATGGAGATGACCGTGACGAGCCGTGAAGCCTCTATCCATGTGGCCGCAACGCCGGCCGAGGTGTTCGAGACGATCGCTGCGTTTGCGGATCCGCCGCCCTTCGCGGCCATCTCGCGGCTCTCCCCACGCGGCGGGCTGGGCGCGGTGTACCAGGTCGACACCCGCGCGTTCGCCGCGTCGTTCACACACGTATTCACCGTGGACACCTTCGCGCCACCTCGGACGCTCGGCATCGCCAGCGTCGGGCGCGAGAATTTCTGGTTCACCGTCGACTACCAGGTCGATCCCCTCGACGGCGTCACCAGCGTCATCGTCCGTATCAGCGCGGAGGCGTCCGGCCGCTGGCGCGTCGTCCGGCCGCTGCTGGGCGGCATCCTTCAGCACGCCGCCCACGACGCGGTATCCCGGGTCAAGGCGTTGTGCGAGGCCCCCGGCCACACCCACGGGCTTCAGCGGCCAACCGGCGGCGCATCGGATGGCTCGCTTTCGGCTCATGCTTCGCCCGCTTCATCCGATGACCCGGGAGACGCACCTCTCGCCCACCCGGGGACACCCCCGGGCGGAAGCACCCAGGAAGCAGGTGGCCGCAATGGCCAAATCTGATCACAAGTGCGCGAACCCCAACTGCCAGATGTTCGAAAAGGCGACCAACCTCTCGGTCTGCCGCCGCTGTCACCGGGCCACCGTTCGCGCCATCTACCATCCGCGGGTGGCCGGCCGCGCCTAGCGCGGACACCGCGGCGCTCGCTCCAACGCGATCGTCGCGGCCATCTTCACCGTACCTTCACCCGATCGACACCGTGCCAACCCCCCGGTGAGGTCGCGGAAGGGCGACACTCCGACTCGATGATCGACGAGCTTGGCCGGCGAACAGCGAGCGTGTCATGCCACGCGTCCTGATCGTCGAGGACGACAGGGTGATCGCAAACGCCATGGCCACCCACCTCCGACGCGAAGGCATGGAGGTGGAGTGGTCGGATCGAGGCGACCGGGGGATGAAGAAGCTTCGCTTCGAACGCCCGGATGTGGCCATCATCGACCTGATGCTTCCCGGCATGGACGGCTGGCGGATCATCGAGTCGCTGCGCGCCGACGGCGTCGGCATCCCTGTGATCGTGATCAGCGCGCGCGGCTCCGAGCAGGACAAGGTGCACGCCCTGGGCATCGGCGGCGACGACTACCTCGCGAAGCCGTTCGGGATGAACGAGCTGGTCGCCCGCGTCAAGGCGGCCATCCGCCGGGCAGGGGTGGCGCGTGAGGGGGCGGGACGCGAGCGGATCGAGGTGCCGGGGCTGGTGATCGATCCCAACCTCCACCGCGCATTGCTCGAGGGCGAGGACGCCCAGCTGACCAGGACAGAGTTCCGGCTGCTCTCGGCGCTGGCGTCGGAGCGCGGCCGAGTGCTCAGCCGCGATCAGCTCCAGCAGCGGGTATGGGGGACACCCCACCGGCCACGCGACCGCTCGGTGGACGTCTGCATCCGCAAGCTGAGGGAGAAGCTCGACCAGCGATCTACCACACACGCCTACATCCACACCCATTACGGGGTGGGATACCGGTTCGATCCGGAGCAGATCGACCGTTCCGGCCCCGCCCAGGGGAACGCGATGGCCGCGAGGCCCGGCGTCACAATCTTCACCACCACCAAACCGGACCCCTACGACTCTTGAACCCACCGGGCCGGCGCGCCGCCATACGGTGACTCGCGGCCGGCCCAGCCACGGGCCGGGAATCATCCAGGAGGGTCAAACATGCATCGTTCAAAGCGGTTGCCTCTGGCTGCGGCAACGGTGGTCGGCTGCACGCTCGCGTTCGCGGGCGCGGCCGGCGCATTTCCCGCACTGCCCGGGGTGTCACCGGCGCAGCCCAAGGCAGCCGGCGTCCCGGCGCCCACACTGCTCTCACCAGGACTGGCGCAGATCGAGATCACACGCGGCTCGGAGGCACTGGACGGCGGCACATCCGCCGTGCCGTACTACGGCTACGACGGCGACGGGCCGCTGCTGCCGGCGCCCGGCGACCTGCCCACGGCGTCGCACACGGTGGAGGCGACCAAGACCGAGCCGGACAAGAACACCTACCTCGTACTCAAGGGCCAGACCGGCCCCGATCAAAGCTACGACTACGGCACGCACTTTCTGTTCCAGGGCCACGAGCACAGCTCGCCCGGCTACATCACACGCATCAACCTCGACGCCGACGCTGCACACCGCGTCACGCTGATGGCAACGCAGGACGTGAAGGGCAACGACCTGGCGAACATCGACGGCTCCACCTGGGACCCGTTCGCCAAGCGGCTGATCTTCACCACCGAGAGCTCGTCGGCCGGCGAGTACCAGGCCACGGCCGGGTACCCGTCCCGGGTGCGGGACATCTCCGGCTACATCGGCCGGGGTGGCTATGAAGGAGTGCAGAACGACTCCGCCGGCAACCTCTGGTTCGTCGAGGACGTGGGCGGGGCCAAGGGCACGGTCAACTCGCACGCGAAGCAGCCCAACAGCTTCCTGTATCGCTACACACCGGCCGATCCCTACCACCTGACCGCCGGCGGGGTGCTGCAGGCTTTACAGGTGATGTCGCGTCGCACCGCTACACCGATCGTCTTCCACAGCGGCGCCGCCGACGCGGATATCCTCAGCAACGACACCAGGGATCTCCGTACCTACGGGCTCACCTTCAAGACCAGGTGGGTGACCATCCACGACACGGCGGTCGACGGCACCACGCCGTTCGACGCCAACAGCCTGGCCAAGGCCGCTGGCGCAACCCCGTTCAAGCGGCCCGAGAACGGCGTGTTCCGGCCGGGGACGGACTTCCGGCAGTTCGTGTTCGATGAGACCGGCGACACCGACATCAACACCGAGGCCGGCTCGCAGGACGGCGGCTTCGGGTCGCTGTTCCGGCTCAACCAGGCCAATCCGTCTGCCAACACGGGCTCGCTGAATCTGCTCTACCGGGGCGACGCGACCCATGCGGCATTCGACAACCTGGCGTTCGCCGACAACCACAACCTGATCGTGGTCGAGGACGCCGGGGACACGCTGCACTCGCAGCGAAACGGGTTCGACTCGATGTGGCAGCTCAACGCCGCGGCCGGCTACGGCAACCCAGCCACGCCGGCGCCCGTGCGCCTGCTCGCTCAGGGCCGTGACCCCTCGGCAACGCTCGACTCGGCGTTCCTGGGCATGACCGGGTTCCAGAACGACGGCGACAACGAAATCACCGGGATCCACATCTCGGACGGTGATGCCAGCGTGTCCGGCATCCTGGGAGTCAAGACTCCCCGGCCGTTGGTGGCCGGATCGGCGTGGAGGACGTTCTACACCGCCCAGCACGGCGACAACGTCACCTACGAGCTGATCCTGCACCGCTAGCAAGCGGTGTCTCGCGGGGCCTGGAGATCCGTCTCCGGGCCCCGTTTGGCTTTGAGAGAAGATGTCCCCGGGTCGCCACGGTGGGCGCTTCTTGGGGATGCTCGCGGCCGGCGGCTGATCTAGGCTTCGCGTGGTGCAGAAGCTGCTTTTGGCTTGGTACGGCGACAGCGGCCGCGACCTGCCGTGGCGGCGGACGCGAGATCCGTACGCGATCCTCGTCAGCGAGGTGATGCTGCAGCAGACCCAGGTGTCCCGGGTGCTACCCCGATACGAAGCCTGGCTCGAGCGCTGGCCGACGGTCGAGGCGCTGGCCGCGGCCGATCTGGCAGATGTGATCCGGGCCTGGGACGGACTCGGCTACAACCGCCGCGCCGTCAGCCTGCACCGCTGTGCGACGGCGGTCGCGGAGCGGGGCGGCTTCCCGCGCGAGCCGGCCGAGCTGGAGCGGCTGCCAGGGATCGGGCCGTACACCGCCGCCGCCCTGGCCTGCTTCGCCTTCGGCGCACAGGTGGCCGCACCCGACACCAACGCGCGCCGGGTGCTGGGCCGGCTGGGCCGGGCCGACACGAGGCCGCCGGCCGCACACGCCTACGAGTGGAACCAGGCCCTGTTCGACCTCGGCAGCACGATCTGCATCGCCCGCCGGCCGCGCTGCGAGATCTGCCCACTGGCCGGAGGTTGCCCGTCACGCGGCATGACGTTCGCCCCGCTGCGTCGCCAGTCGGCGTTCCAAGGCTCGTTCCGGCAACGGCGGAGCGGGCTGTTGAAGCGGCTGGCGGCCGACGGCCCGCTCGAGGCGGCGCAGGTCGACAGGGAGGCGCTGGACGCGCTGATCGCCGATGGGCTGGCAACGCTGGACGGCGAGCGCGCCCGGTTGCCGTAGATTTCACCTGAGCGCTACCCCTTGACCGGCACGCGCGGCACCGCGCGCGCGAAGCGGCTCACGGCCTGCTCATCGACGAACATCACCACCGGCCCGTGCACGATCAGGCCCGGCTCGGCCCGCTCCTTCAGCAGGTCGGGCAGGAAGCCATCGACAAGCCACTCGCGGCCGTGTGCCACCGCCGCCACGGCCGTGATGCGGTAGAGATGCTCATCGAGCCTCTCGCTGTCTCGGACGGCCGGCCGGCGCACGAATCGGGTCGAGCCGAAAGGCACCACCGGTGCGACCTCCTCAAACAGCCTGCGACCGGCGGGCTCGTCGTTCACGAACAGTTCGATCTCGGCCTCGCGGACGCCCCTCGGCAACCGCCGGGTGGCGAGGATCTGGGAGTTGTGGACGCGAATCGTCTCGCCGGTGACCGAGCGCAGGGTGGTCGAGCGCAGCGACACCTCGTCCACCACTCCCGCCAGCCCCCAGGGCTCGATCGTGATCGTGTCACCGACCGCGAACCAGCCCTCCAGGAACATGAAGACGCCGGCGATGATGTCGGTCAGGAAACGCTGGGCGGAGAAGCCGATCAGCAGCACCAGCAGCGAGGCTCCCGCCAGCGTCGCCGAGCGGGTGGGGCCGATCAGCTGGTACAGCACCACCCCGAACGCGATCGCAAACACGATGGAGCGAATGGTGGTGTGGATCAGCGAGACGGTCGTCTCGTACCGCTTCAGTGAGATCAGCGCGCCGGTATCGGCCGGTGATCCCGTCTCGTCGCCCGCTCGCCGCCGCTCGTATCTCACCGACAGCCAGA
This sequence comes from Gaiellales bacterium, assembly GCA_033856975.1. Taxonomy (GTDB): domain Bacteria; phylum Actinomycetota; class Thermoleophilia; order Gaiellales; family JAICJC01; genus JAICYJ01. Next base: position 7,353 of record JAWVEC010000041.1, on the reverse strand, counting down.
CGGCGGCGCTGCGCGACAGCCGCGCGATCACCAGCGCCGCCACCACGGCGCCGATCGCGATGCCGAGCGAGTCCCAGGGTAGGTTCGAGAGTCGATGCCACGTCACGTTCAGAACCTTAGGTCAGCTCGAACGTGCGAACGCCGGTCGAGCCGCCGCCCCGCGCACCTACTCGGCAGGGCGGGCTGTCAGCGGCACCGTGACGCGCAGCGTCGTGCCGCCGCCGGGGGCCGACTCCACCGTCAGCGAGCCGTCCACCAGCGCCACGCGCTCGCGCATGCCGACCAGGCCCAGCCGCGCCCGGTCGACCGTCGCCGGGTCGAAACCGACCCCGTCGTCCTCCACGATCAGCGTCAGGTCGCGCTCGCCGGGTGCGAGCAGGACGCTGACGTTGCCGGCGGCGGCGTGCTTGATCACGTTGGTCAGCGCCTCCTGGACGACCCGGTAGAGACAGCTCTCGACCTCGCGTGACATGCGGTCTCCCTCCCGGGTAGCGTGGAAGTCGATCGAGATGCCCGACTTCGCGGCCACGTCGCTGCACAGCCGCTGGATCGCGGTGACCACCCCAAAGTCGTCCAGCGTGCTGGGCCGCAGGTCGACCGCCAGCCGACGCACGTCCTGCAGCGCCTCGGTCACCAGCCCCCGCAACCCCGCCACCCGATCGCGGATCTGATCCGGCTTCGCATCCTCGATCGCACGCAGCCCGAGCAGGATCGAGGTCAGGGCCTGGCCGGTCTGATCGTGCAGCTCGCGGGCCATGCGGCTGCGCTCGGCCTCCTGGCCGGCCACGATCCGCCGCAGCGTGTCGCGCGCCACGCGCTGCGAGAGATCCACGGCCACGGCCGCCCGGTCGGCGAACGTCTCTGACAGCCGCTGGTCGGCATCGCTGAAGCGGGGATCGGGGCCGTCCCGGTCGTACACGGCGATCAGCCCGACCGAGCGATCGCGCTTGAGGTGCGGCGCGTAGAGCGCGCTGCGAGGCAGAACGCCGGTGGCCTCGGCGATCTGCAGCACCGACTCGCGGTCGACCTCGGGATCGTCCACCAGCGCGTCGACGCGTTCGCTGCGGCGGCGCGAGAACACGCGCCCCAGCTTGGTGCTATCGAGGCTGCGCGCGCGCCCGACCAGGCTCTCACCTCCCTCCCCGTCGGTGGCCTCGATGCGGAGCTCCCCGGAGTCAACCGGCAGCGAGATCACCACCAGCCGCGCGCCGATCAGCTCGCGCAACCGGCGCGCCACCAGCGCCAGCAGACGCGGCAGGTCGACCTCCTCCAGCATCGCGTTTCCGACCTCGTTCAGCGTCTCGATCTGGCGCAGCCAGTGCGTCGCCGACTCGTACAGGCGGGCGTTCTCGATCGCGACTGCGGCCTGTGCGGCAAGCAGCGAGACGATCTCGTCGTCCTCCTCGCTGAAGTCGGCCCCTCCCCGCTTCTCGCACAGGTACAGGTTGCCGAAGGCGACGCCGCGCAGCTGCACCGGCACGCCCAGGAACGAACGCATCGGCGGATGGCCGGGAGGGAACCCGACCGATGCCGGATGCTCGGTCAGATCGTGAAGGCGCAGCGCGTGCTGGTCGCTGATCAGCAGGCCGAGGATGCCGTGGCCGCGCGGCAGATCGCCGATCGTCCGGCGCAGGTCGTCGTCGATGCCGGTGGTGATGAAGCGGTCGAGCGCAGTGCCGGCCTGATTGGTGACGCCGATCGCGGCGTAGCGGGCGCCGGTCAGCTCGGACGCCACCTCGACCAGCCGCAGCAGCAGGGCGTCCAGCGAGAGCTCCGACGTCAGTGCCATGCCCGCTCCGACCAGAGCCCGGAGACGATCGGAGGTGCCCTCTATCTGATCCACCCACCCGCCTCCGGTCGGTAGTAATCCGAAACTGCTCCGATGCAGGCTGCTGATGCGACGACTGCCGCGACGGCCGATGCTTGATATTACCGATGAAACCGATCACGATCCTTCTGGCAGACGACCACGCCCTGGTACGAGCAGGCATCAGGCTGTTGCTCGATGCCGAGCCCGACATGCTGGTGGTGGCCGAGGCGGTCGACGGCGAACAGGCCGTCACCGAGGCGGTGCGGCTGCGCCCTGATGTCGCGCTGCTGGACGTGACCATGCCACGCCTGAACGGCCTCGATGCTGCGCTTCGGATCAGCCGGGAGACGGACTCGGCGATCCTGATGCTCTCGATGCAGGACGACCCCGGCTACGTCCGGCGGGCGTTTGACAGCGGCGCGTCGGGGTACGTCCTGAAGGACGTCGCGCACCTGCAGCTGGTGACCGCGGTGCGCACTGTGGCGGGCGGCGGCCGCCACGTCGATCCGGCCTTGGAGGCACGCCTGGCCGCCGATGCCGCGAACGCAGATCGCCATCGGCAGGATCTCCTGTCGCTGCGGGAAGAGCGGGTGTTCTCCCTGCTGGCGCTGGGTCACACCAACAGAGAGATCGCGGAGCAGCTCGCGATCAGCGTCCGCACCGCCGAGACGCAGCGCGCCAACATCATGCAGAAGCTTCGGGTCAAGAGCCGCGCCGAGCTGGTCAGATACGCGCTCGCGACCGGCCGCATGCAGCTGCCGGCTTAGTCCTGCCTCACTCGCCGCTCGTGTCGAGCATGCCGTTCTCGATCGCGTAGCGCACCAGATCGGCCCGCGACGCGAGATCGAGCTTCTGCATGATGTGGGCGCGATGCGTCTCGGCCGTCCTGACCGAGATGAAGAGCGCCCCTGCGATCTCCTGGTTGGTGTGACCAAGCGCCAGCAGCCGCAATACGGAGTGCTCGCGCTCGGACAGCGGGTCGGCGGCCAGCCGGTCGCGGGCGTCGATGTCGGCCTGCATCAGACGCGCGCCCAGCTGGGGGTGCAGGTAGCGGCGTCCCTCAGCCACCTCGCGTACCGCGGCGACCAGCTCGACGTCGGCCGCATCCTTGACGACGTAGCCGTCGGCGCCCTGCTCGAACGCGCGTCGCACGTAGCTCGCGTCGTCCTCCATCGAGAGCATCAGGAGCTTCGCGCCGGGCGCCTCCGCTCGCAGCTCCGCCAGCGCCTCCACCCCGCTGACGCCCGGCATCAACACGTCCAGCAGGATCACGTCGGGCTTGTGACGGCGAGCCTTGAACACGGCGTCTCGCGCATCGGCCGCCTCGTCCACCACCTCGAACCCCTCGACGGCCTCGAGCAGCAGGCGCAGGCCGGCGCGGACGACCGCGTGGTCGTCGACCAGCAGGATGCGAAGAGCGGCGTCCGGCATCTCGCGATTATCACCCATCTGACGTGATTTGGCGGTCAGCCAGGGGACGGACGCGCTTCGACACCGTCCCAGGCGAACGCTTCGGACAGCAGGTGCGGCGACGAGACGACACTTGCCATCCGTAGCAGATGGCCCATGAGGCTGGTCTCGGCGGCCAGGCGTCTGACGGACGAGATCGGCGATCCCCCCTCGAACAGGAAGAACACGTCCTCGTCGCCGATGTAGATGCTGTGGCTCTCGAATCCGGCGTTGGCGAGATCGAACGGCGGCCCTTCGGCCAGCATCTGCTCGAGCTGCACGCGCAATCCGGGGCGGATCTTGGCTGCGACGGCGATGCGAGTCTTCATGCGCACATGATCGGCAAGAACCGGATCACTCGCATCGGTACCGCTCGCCGGGCGGATGCGGAGAACTACGTCCTCGATGGAATCAACCATCAAGCAGGCGATCGACCAGATCCGGTAGCGGCGCCAGCGAGGAGATCACGGCATCCGGATACACCCCAGGCGGAGTCCGCTCGCCGCCGCGGTTGAGCCACACCGCCCGCATGCCGTAGGCCTGTGCGCCCAGCACATCCGTCTCGATCTCGTCCCCGACGTGCACGAACCGCTCCGGTCCGTGGCCGATCAGTTCGACCGCGCGGGCAAACGGCGCCCCCGCCGGCTTCAGCTCGCCCACCTCCTCGGCATGCACGATGAACGAGAATCGGCGCGCCAGCTCGAGGCGGTGGAACGGGAAGTTGCCGTTGGTGATCGCGCCCACCAGGTGCCCACGGTCGAGCAGCCCGTCCACAACCGGCTCCACGTCCGAGTGGACGCCGACCACGTCGGCACGCGCCTGGAGCAGCTCGTCGGACAGCCAGGCCGCCAGCTCGGGCTCGTCACGGCCGACGGCCGCGAGGGCACGGCGCATCGAGATCAGGCGCAGCTCGGCCAGCGTGCCGTGCATCTGCGACGCGACCAGGGCGCGGTGTCGGTGCAGCTCCTCCACCGACAGCCGGCCCGACAGCTCGGGGTGATGGCGCTCAAGCGAGGCGATCGCCGAAGCCAGCGCGCCGTCCATCATCGGCCCGAACTCCCACAGCGTGCCGTCGAGATCGAATGAGACGACGCCCATCGTCAGCGGCCGGCGTTGCCGGACGCCGGCCTCGCAAGCAGCGCCACCGCCTGGCAGGCGGCACCCTCGCCGCGCCCCGCGAAGCCCAGGTGGTCGGTGGTGGAGGCGCGTACCGTGACGCGCTCGCGTCCCACCAGCAGTGCCGCGGCCAGGGCGTCGCGCATCTGATCGCGGTAGGGCGCGATGCGCGGCTCCTGCATGATCACGATCGCATCGACGTTGACGATGCTCCACCCGGCCGCGGCCAGGCTGTTCCACGTGCGGCCCAGCAGCTCGATGCTGGACGCCCCCTCCAGCGACGGATCATGGGACGGGAACAGGGCGCCGATGTCCTCGCCGCCGGCGGCGCCCAGCAACGCGTCGGTGACGGCGTGGGCGATCAGGTCGGCGTCCGAGTGCCCGGCCAGCCCGCGCGTGTGCTGCACCTCGACGCCGGCCAGCACCAGCCGCCGGCCGTCGGCGAAGGCGTGCGCGTCGAAGCCGATGCCGACCCTGAGATCGTCAGCCATCGAACGCCACCTGCCGTCGATCGCGGCGATGAAAGACGGTGATCGTGCGGTAGCCGACCTCGCGCAGCACGGCCAGGGCGCGGTCAAAGGCGTGGCCGACCAGCTCGGGCCGGTGGGCGTCCGAAGCCAGCGTCACCGGCACGCCGCGCCGGTGCAGCATCACGAGCAGATCGGGGTCGGGGTAGAGCTCACCCAGCGCGCGACCAAAGCCCGCGGTCGAGACCTCGGCGCAGACGCCTGCCGCCGCGAACGCGTCAGCGATCTGCTCGTACAGCGCCCGCGGCTTGGGGGCCGGCCGGTGGCCGAACACCTTGGCCAGATCGGGGTGGGCCATGCTGTCGTAGATGCCGGTGGCGGCGGCGGCGCAGAGGTCGTCGACGTACATTCGCCACACCTCGTCCACCGGATACCGGGCCCAGATCGGAGCCACATCCCAGTCGACGGCCAGCCCGGCGACCCAGTGCACCGAGCCGAGCAGGAAGTCCCACTGCAGGCGTCCGACGGTGGCCGCGATCGCGTCCTCACGCCCCGCCAGGTAGTCGACCTCGAGCCCCACCTTGACCGGCAGATCGGCGTCGCGGGCCCGCACCAGGCAGGCGTGGTACCGATCCAGATCGGCCACCGCGTCGCCCACCCAGAGCGGATCGTCGCTCCAGCCGCGCGCCTGCCGAAACCGGTAGACATGGTCGGTGAAGCCGATCTCGTCGATGCCCGCGGCGCGCGCGAACTCGACGTAGGACTCGACATGGGCGATCGTGAACACCTCGTCGCCGTAGGACTCGCCGTCATCCACCAGGTGCATGTGGTAGTCGGTCAGCATCGCCGCTCCGCCGCGGCCAGATCGTCCGCATCGGTGATCTTGATGTTGCCGGGCTCGCCCGCCACGACCGCCACCGTCCTCCCCGCCGCCTCCAGCAGCGAGGCGCAGTCGGTGGCTGCGGCGAGCGCGTCCGGCGACGCGGCGTACGCCTCGCGCAGCGCCTGGGCGTGGAACGCCTGCGGCGTCTGCACCGCCACCAGCTGCGATCGCTGCAACGTCTCCACCACGCGGCCGGCCTGCACGCGCTTGACGGTATCGGTCAGCGGCATCCCGGGCACGGCACCCTCGGCCTGAGCCAGCGCCTCCAGCACGCTCGTCACCAGCGCCGGCGAGGCAAACGGACGGGCGGCGTCATGCACCAGGATCAGGTCGGCGTCATCGGGCACCTCGGCCAGCCCGCGCGCGACCGAGTCGGCGCGCGTGGCGCCGCCCGCGACGGCGGCCGCCACCTTGCCGGCCACCAGATCGTCGGCGAGCAGTGTGGCCGGCTCCTCCCAGCCCTCCGGCACCACCAGCACCACCCCATCCACCGCCGGATGCTCGTCCATCAGCTCCACGGAGTGCGACAGCAGCACGCGGCCCCCCAGCTTGACGAACGCCTTTGGCCGATCGGCGCCCAATCGAACACCATCGCCGGCCGCCACCACGATCGCCCACGTTCGCAGCAGGGTTGAAGCCTGCAGAGCGTCGCCTCGCTGTGTCGCTGCGGTCGGCCCGTGCCGAGCACTGTGCGTCCCTTGCTCCTGGCGAGGCTCGCCTTTCGGTTTCAACCTGGCAAGCCTACGAGTCGCCGTCGGCGGCGATCTTGGTGAAGATGATCTTGCCGGATGGCTGCTGCAGCACCGAGGTCACCTGCACACCGAGCGTCTCGCCGATCCGCTCGCGGGCGCGCTCGACGACCACCATGGTGCCGTCGTCGAGGTAGCCGACACCCTGGTTCGACTCCTTGCCCTCCTTCAAGAGCAGCACGTCGAGTCGCTCACCGGGCAGCACGGCCGGCTTGAGCGCGTTCGCCAGGTCGTTCACGTTCAGCACCTGGACGTCCTGGATCTGCGCCAGCCGGTTGAGGTTGAAGTCGGTGGTCAGGATGGCCATGCCCCTGTCCTTCGCCAGCTTCAGCAGCTTGGCATCCACGTCGGCCACGTGCGGGTAGTCGACGTCGGGCGTGGCGACGGCGACGTCGCTGCGCAGGTCCTGCACCACCTGCAGTCCGCGCCGGCCGCGGGCGCGCTTGAGCGGATCGGCCGAGTCGGCCACCTGCTGCAGCTCCTTGAGCACGAACTCGGGCACCACCAGCTCGCCACCCAGGAAGCCGGTGCGCACGATGTCGGCGATCCGGCCGTCGATGATGGCGCTGGTGTCGACCAGCGTCGAACCGCCGGCCGGACCCGGCACGGCGTCCGCATCGCCCAGCGAGTGCACGCCGACCAGTCGCAGGATGCCGCGATGCTTCTTGGCGGCGGTGAAGGCGAACAGATAGCTCAGCACCAGCACCATCGGCAGCAGCACCCAGCTGCCGATGTACGGCAGCGCGTGCACCGGCAGGTACAGCAGCGCCGAGACGAGCAGTCCGACCAGCAGCCCGACCGCGCCCACGGTGAGCTCACCCGCACTGCGGGACTGGGCGGCTCGCTCCACTCTCTTGAAACCGCGTGCCAGACCCTTCC